>NZ_JAKWFH010000113.1:0-8744 GCF_029522185.1 Burkholderia sp. IO2
GCGCGGCGCCACGCCAGGCCGAGCGTGTCGGCGAGCAGCGCCGCGTGGCCGAGCCCGAGCGCGCATGCGGCCGTGCCGACCCGATAGGCCGCGCCGGACGCGTGCCACGCGGCGCCGGCGTCGGCCGTGGCCGGGTCGGCCGCCAGATCGGCCATCGACGCATCGGCGGTCTGCAGGAAATCCTCATAGGCATGCGCGTTGACGGTCACGACGCCGAGCGCGCGAGTGGGCGCGGCCGCGACCGCATCGCGCTCGGCCCGCGCGGCATCGGCCTCCCACAACGCTTCGGACGCGGGCGTGCCGGCGACGTGCCAGTCGACCGTCAATCCGTAGTCGTGCAATACGTCGACGAGCGCGACGTCCTCGGCCGCGGCGCCGAACAGCGCGAAATCGCGCCACAGCAGCGCCACCGTCTCGCGCACCAATTCGGGCGGCGCGCTGCGTCGGCCCTGCGCGTGTTCGCCGAGCAGCAGGTTGGTCCGCGCGAGAAAGCGCTTCAGCTCGGGCGCGCCGCTTGCGCGCAGCGCGCGCGTACACGCGGCCACGAGCCGCCAGAAATCGTACGGCCCGTCGTCGGTGAGCGCGGCGAGCAGCGCGTCGAGTTCGTCGAGTGCGGCGCCCGGCGCGCCGTGTTCGGCCCGCAGTACGCCGAGCAGCGCCTGCTCGTAACGGGCGCGAATCCGGGGCGCGAATGCGCCGGGCAACGCGCGCAGCGTGGCAGGCGGCACCGCGCGGCCGACCAGCGCGAGCGCATCGGGCGGCGTGCGCGTGCGCAGGTCGGCGGCGCTTTGCGCGCGCAACGCACGGAAATGCTCGAAGAGAACGGGCGAGCACGCGAGCTCGCGCAGGTTGTGGCGTCCGACGGCCGCACGAAAATCGCGCAGTGCGGCGCGCCAGCCGGCCGAGGTCGGCTCGGTGGCGACGAGCAGCACGGCGGCCGACAGTTGCCCGGCAAACCGTGCGGCCGGCAACCAGCCGGCTTCCGCCAGCACGGCCGCGGCCGCGGAAAGCGGCGCCGCTGCGTCGTCGCGCCGCTCGAATGCGTCGGCGGCCGCCGCCAGCCACGCGTCGGCCGCGCGCACGGCTCCGCCACGCGGGTTGGGCAATGCGTCAGGGTTGGGAACGTTCGCCGGATCGGACGTCATGGACACGCGCGCCTGTCATCGTCAAGTCGCTCGCGCGAACCGCGGCGCGCAAGCGCCGGGCCGGTGCGAGGCCTGAGCGGAGTGTCCGTGGGCCAGCGGCCCGGTCAGATCTGGACCATCTCGAAGTCTTCCTTGCGGGCGCCGCATTCGGGACACGTCCAATTGATCGGGACGTCTTCCCAGCGCGTGCCCGGGGCGATGCCCTCTTCCGGCAGCCCGGCTTCTTCGTCGTAAATCCAGCCACAAATCAGGCACATCCAGCTCTTGTATTCCATCTTAAGCCGCGTCGGGGAAAAGTCGGTAAATTCGGGAGCCATGATGGTACCGTGTCGGGGCCGGACTGCCTAGCAATCGCGCTGGAGGACGGCAACTACGTTGCGCTGCGCTAAAAATTCCGTCGTACCGGCCGGATTCCACCGCATAATGGTTGAAAAGTGCGGCCTGCCGGGCAACACAGGGCAAAAAAAGCCCATTCGCCTCGCCGTCCGCATTTCCGTCGCTTGTCCGTTTTTCTCTTGCCCCATTTTTACATGTCCAGCAACGCCCCTCCGATCGTCCTCACCTTCGGCCTGTCCGATCCCACCGGCGGCTCCGGCCTCCAAGCCGATCTGATGACCCTGGCGAGCATGGGCTGTCACGGCGTGTCCGTCCTGACCGGCTATACCGTGCGCGACTCGGCCGCCTGCGATGAAGTCACGGGCCTCGATCCCGACGTCGTCGCCGCGCAGGCGCGCATGCTGCTCGAAGACATGCCGGTTGCCGCGTTCAAGATCGGCGCGGCGACGCGTGCGGAAGTCGTGAGCGCGATCGCCGAAGTCGTCGCCGACTACGACGGCGTGCCGCTCGTGCTCGCCCCGGACTTCACGCTCGACGACGAGCACGTGCTCGCCGCCGACGACCTGCGCGAATCGATCGCCGACCTGCTGGCGCCGCAAACCACCCTGCTGGTCGCCGACCACGCGACGCTGATCGCGCTCGCCCAGCCGGACGGCGATGCCGAAGCGCCGAATCTCGACGCGGCCGTATCGCACCTGCTGTCGCAGGGCTGCGAATACATCCTGTCGTCGGAAACCGGCTCGCACCGGCTCGTCAATACGCTGTACGGCGAAGAAGGCCAGCTGCGCGAAGACATGTGGGATCGCTCGCCGCACCGGCTGATGGGCATCACCGACACGCTCGGCGCCGCCATCGCGGCGTTGCTCGCGAACGGCCAGGAGCCGCCCGAAGCCGTGCGCGAGGCGCAGGAATACCTGTACCAGGCCGTGCGCGACGCATTCCGGCCCGGCATGGGCGCGTACCTGCCCGACCGGTTCTTCTGGGCGCGCAGCAACGACGATTCGGATACGCCGCCGGCCGTGAAGGCCGACCCGGCGCCGAGGACGTCGCACCGGCATTGAGTCGCGACGCGGCGGGCAGGCCCCGCCGTCGCACGCCGCGCCTCGACGCTTTGAGGCGTGGCGTATCCGGCCGCCTCGCGTACGCATCGAAAACCGCGCACATAAAAAAAGACCCGCATCGCTGCGGGTCTTTTCTTTTGGCTGGAACGCGCATCGCTGCGCGCCCCGGACACCGTCGACCGAAGTCGATTACATGTCCATGCCCATGCCGCCCATGCCGCCCGGCATGCCGCCCGGCATCGGTGCGTCTTCCTTCGGCAGTTCTGCGACAGCTGCGTCCGTCGTCAGCAGCAGGCCTGCCACCGAAGCTGCGTTCTGCAGCGCGGTACGCGTGACCTTGGTCGGGTCGACGACGCCGGCTTCCACCATGTCGACGTACTCGCCCGTTGCTGCGTTGTAGCCGTAGTTGCCCTTGCCTGCTGCAACTGCCGCCACCACGACGCTCGCTTCTTCGCCACCGTTCGTGACGATCTGGCGCAGCGGCTCTTCCATCGCGCGCAGCACGATCTTGATGCCGGCGTTCTGGTCGGCGTTCGCGCCGGTCAGGCCTGCGATCGCGGTGCGTGCACGGATCAGCGCAACGCCGCCACCTGCCACGATGCCTTCTTCCACAGCTGCGCGGGTTGCGTGCAGTGCGTCTTCGACACGGGCCTTCTTTTCCTTCATTTCGACTTCGGTCGCAGCACCGACCTTGATCACTGCAACGCCGCCTGCCAGCTTGGCCACGCGCTCTTGCAGCTTTTCACGGTCGTAGTCCGACGTCGCTTCCTCGATTTGCGCGCGCACTTGCTTCACGCGTGCTTCGATGCTTGCAGCTTCGCCTGCGCCGTCGATGATCGTCGTGTTTTCCTTGCCCACTTCGATGCGCTTCGCCTGGCCCAGTTCTGCCAGCGTTGCCTTCTCGAGCGTCAGGCCGGTTTCTTCCGCGATGACTTGACCGCCGGTCAGGATCGCGATGTCTTCCAGCATCGCCTTGCGACGATCGCCGAAGCCCGGCGCCTTGACCGCAACGGTCTTCAGGATGCCGCGGATGTTGTTGACGACCAGCGTCGCGAGCGCTTCGCCTTCGACGTCTTCTGCGATGATCAGCAGCGGACGGCCAGCCTTCGCGACTTGCTCGAGCACCGGCAGCAGATCACGGATGTTCGACACCTTCTTGTCGTGCAGCAGCACGAACGGGTTGTCGAGGACGGCGACTTGCTTGTCCGGGTTGTTGATGAAGTACGGCGACAGGTAGCCGCGGTCGAATTGCATGCCTTCGACGACGTCGAGTTCGTCGGCCAGCGACTTGCCGTCTTCGACGGTGATGACGCCTTCCTTGCCGACCTTGTCCATCGCTTCAGCGATGCGATCGCCGATCGACGAATCGCTGTTCGCCGAGATCGAGCCGACCTGTGCGATTTCCTTGTTGGTCGTGCACGGCTTGCTGATCTTCTTCAGCTCTTCGACAGCCGCTGCGACTGCCTTGTCGATGCCGCGCTTCAGGTCCATCGGGTTCATGCCCGATGCGACGTACTTCATGCCTTCGCGAACGATCGATTGCGCGAGGACGGTTGCCGTCGTCGTGCCGTCGCCTGCGTTGTCGCTGGTCTTGGAAGCGACTTCCTTGACCATTTGCGCGCCCATGTTCTGGAGCTTGTCCTTCAGCTCGATTTCCTTCGCGACCGACACACCGTCCTTGGTGACCGTCGGGCCGCCGAAGCTGCGCTCGAGCACGACGTTGCGGCCCTTCGGACCCAGCGTGACCTTGACTGCGTTGGCGAGAATGTTCACGCCTTCGACCATCTTCGAACGGGCGGAATCGCCGAATACGACGTCTTTAGCTGCCATCTTCTAACTCCTTGAATTCTTGGGAATATGTACCGTCGGATGACGCTTACTTGGCGTTGACCACGGCCATGATGTCTTCTTCGCGCATGACCAGCAGTTCCTGGCCGTCGACCTTCACGGTCTGGCCTGCGTACTTGCCGAACAGGACGCGATCGCCGACCTTCACGTCGAGCGCGATCGGCGCACCCTTGTCGTCGCGCTTGCCCGGGCCGATGGCCAGGACTTCGCCCTGATCCGGCTTTTCAGCAGCGGCGTCGGGGATCACGATGCCCGAGGCGGTCTTGGTTTCCTGATCCAGGCGCTTGACGATCACGCGATCGTGCAAAGGACGAAGGTTCATATTCACTCCTCTCTTGACTGAGATTGAAGAACGCTTAGGGAATCTGCCCGGCTCATCGCCCGGCAGAGAATTGTTAGCACTCTCGTGCAGCGAGTGCTAATTATATGGACGGGTTTTGACAAATTCAAGAAGGGGAACCGGAGGAATTTTCGGGGCAGCGGCGCGGCGGGTAAAACAGACAAAAGCGACAAAAAACCCTTTTAAAACAACGACAAACCGAACACATCCTGCTCCGCCCGCGGGCTCGTGCGGCCCGCGCATCTCATCCAGCCCCGTTTGGACACCGGGTAAGCCCGGAGTTCCCGAGACCGCTGACATCGCATCGAAAAAAACGCACGGACGCCGATTTCGTCCGTCGCGACGCGTCCGTCACTCGGCTTCGCCGGGCCGATCCTCACGCATCGGCGCAGTCCGCGCCCGACAGCGGCCGAAAGGTCCGGCCGTCCGTCTCGACGGTCGCACCGAGCCGCCGTGCGAGCCCTTTCGCGCCTTCGCGCATCACGACGTCGTGATTCCACCGGAACAGCGGCCGCGCGAGCGGTTCCAGCCAGTTCATCCAGCGCACGTGCGTGCGGATGTGCCAGTCGTAGCGCACGACGGTGCGCGCGCCGTCGGCGACGAACGACCAGCGGCCGTCGCCCTCGATCGCGCCGCTCGCATGGCCTTCGAGCGCATGCGGCCGCTCGACGCGCCGCACGCGCATGTCGAAGGTCAGCCGGTACGGCAGCGCGCCCTTCCAGGTATACCGGTGCAGCGCGCCGACGCCGCGCGCGTCGCCGGGCTCGAGCTCGACGGTACGCACGGCGCCCTTCCACCAGTCGGGCCAGCGGTCGACCTGGTAGATCGCGTCCCAGACCGCCGCGAGCGGCGCGTCCACCCGCCAGGTCGTCGAAAACCGGTACTCCGCCATGCAGCCTCCGGCATGCGCGTCAGGAACGCGGATGGCGCGCCGTCAGGGCGCGAAGAAACGCTCGGGGAACGCGACGTCGATCTCCACGTCGTCGAGCGTCACGGTTTCGAGCGGCGTGTCGTCATCGTTCGCGTAGCTGATGACCTTCAGCGGAAAACCGTCCGCGGCGTCGAGCCACAGCCGGTAGCGATGCACGCCGTCGACCGCGTGCGCGGGTGCGCCCGTGACCAGCACGCGCAGCGCGGTCCGGCCGCCGACGGCCTCCTCGCCTTCGGTCACCGTCGCGCCGCCCTGCTGCAGCGCATGCACGTTGCGCAGCAGTTCGCCGACGTCCGAGCGGTCGACCCGGTGGCCGGTGCGGTCGCGCACGAGCGGATTGGACGGCGACAGCGTCAACGCGGGCGGCGCATGCGTGCCGAACGGGCGCAGCCGCACCTTGCCGTCGCCGGGATCGTACGCGAGCACCGCGCCGCGATGCGGCGACACGAAATCCATCCGGACGAAGCCCGGTTTCAGGTACGCGTAGCGGATTTCGGTGTGCTCGCCATCGCGCGCCGACGAGCGGATCGTCGCGCGGTACGAGCGGACGTGGTCGAAATGCGCCTGCGCGACGGTCACGGGATCGGCTGTCATGCTCGCTCCTATCAGGCTTGCGGCCAGCAACGCGGCGATCATGGCGCCGCCTCGACATCGAGCACGCCTTCCATTCCGCGCGCGCGATGGCTGCCGAAAAACAGCAGCCGGTGCGTGCAATAGTAGGCGAACCGCCCCGGCTGCTGCGGCGTGAAACGAAACGTTCTCGGCGTCGTGCCGAGTTCGGTATGCACCGCGATGCCCGCCTGCGGCGGCGCGTCGATCTCGAAGCTGTGCGGCACGACGCCGGGTTCGGCCGATACGGTCAGCTCGACCGGCACGTGCGCGCGGACGATCACGTGGTTGGGCAGGAAGAAATAGCTGCCGCCGACGATCGTCACCCGCTGCACGCCATCGGCATCGACCGGCACACGCACCGGCGCATCGCCCTGCGCTCGCGCAAGCATCGTGCCCGCGACGCACGCCGCCAGCACGAACCCCTTCATCATCGCCGTCTTCATTGCCTGCTCCCTGCGGGCGCCGCGCGTCATCCCTTCCACGCGTCGGTCGGGCCGCCCAGCGCACCGCATGCGTCGATCGCGAGTTCGCGCAGACGCCGTTCGTCGCCGCGACCGGACAGCGCATAACCCATGCCGCGATCCGACCAGAAATACGTGTAGCGACCGTCGGCCGACATCGCCCGCGGCGCGAGGCGGCGCGCATCGTATGCGGTCATGTACAGCGTCACGCGCGCGCCGTCCGCGCGCTGGTACATGAGCTGCGCGGCCGGCCCCGCGTCGCCGGGCAGCAACCGGCCGCCCAGCAGCGCGTAACCGTATTCGTCGAGCGACGGCGCGCGCACCGGCCGGCCGATGCGCGCCGACAGCCACGCGGCGAGACGGGCGGGATCGGCCGCACCCACCTCCACCGGATGCTCGCGGTCGGCGGCGTACACGGCGTACGCGACATCGGCGCGCGCGGCGAACGCCGGTGCGCGGCCGAATGCCGCCCAGCCCGCATGTAGCGCGACGCCGATCAGCAGGCCGGCCGCCAGCCCCGCGAACGCATGCGCGACGGCGCGCCAGCGCGGCGCGCGGCGCTGCACGAACAACGCGGGCGCGGCACCCGGCAACGGGAACAGCGCCTTCAGCGCATCGCGCTGCGCACGGTAATGCGCAAATCGTTCGGCTTCCTGCGGATCGGACTGCAGGCGCTCGAGCATCTCGCGGCGTTCGTGCCCGGACAATTCGCCGTCCAGCAACGCGGACAGCAGTTGCGCCGACGCATCGTCGTCCTGCTGGTTCGAAGGCTTGCGCGGATCGTCCATCATGGCTTCCCGATCACCCGTAACGTGGCCGTGCCGTGCGCCGGCGGCGCGTCCGACAGCAACGCGCGCATCTGCGCGCGCGCCCGTGCTAGCCGCGACATCACCGTGCCGACCGGCACGCCGAGCACCTGCGCGGCATCGCGATAGCTCAACTCCTCGAGCGCGACCAGCAGCAGCACCTCGCGCTGTTCGACCGGCAGCCGGTACAGCGCGCGCTGCACGTCGCGCAACTCCAGCCCGCCGACCGCGCCGGCAGGCGCGGCCATCGTCTGCCACGGCGCCGTCGCGTCGTCGACCGCGATCTCGTGCCGCGCGCGCAACTGGTCGATGAAGCGGTGCCGCAACAGCGTCAGCAGCCATGCGCGCAGGTGGCCGCCGTCGCGCGGCGGCCGGTTCAGCGCACGCTCGAGCGTGTCCTGCACGAGGTCGTCGGCCCATGCGCGCTCGCCCGTCAGCGCACGCGCATAGCGCGTGAGATGCGGGAGCCACACCAGCAGGTCCGACTCATAGCTCATCGGGATGCCTCGCGCGTCGCCGCGCGGTCATGGCCGCGCGACGTGCCACATGCCGCCGATTCCGTCGCCGCCCGCGTCCCCGGCCTTGTGGTCCATCTTCCAGCGATACAGCGGGCGGCCGCGGTACGCCCACTGCTTTTTGCCGTCGTCGCGGGCGACGAGGCTCAGCGCGCCCGACGCCTTGTCGTACGCGTCGGCGAGCGCGGGCGGCCAGTTGGCCGCGCACGTGCCGTCGCACATGCTCTTGCCCGGCGCATCGCGATCGAATACGTACAGCGTCATGTGCGCTTCGTCGACCAGTTTCCCGTCGCCGGCCTGTGGCGGTTCGGCGGCCGCCGGCCGCGCGATCGCCGCCGTCAGCGCGGCAGCGAAGATCATCCGTTTCATTCCCGTTCTCCTTGGCGTCGTGTCGCGACACGGTGCCGCCGGACGGGACGATCGGCTGCGTCGCGATCATTATCCCGCCGGCCGGCGGTGCCGGAACTCGGTATGTAAACGGACGGCGACGGCCGGTTATTCCATCCGGCAGCGCGACGAGCGGCGACGATCGTTCATGCGACGAAAGAAAGCGGGAACCCGCAATCGGCATAGGGGACGGCCATGAGGCCGTACCCCTGCCACACCACCCGGCATGCGGGTCCGCACCGGGCGGTTCGGGAAGTTGAGGTTATGAGAGTCGGGGCACACCCAGCCGATCGAAGTACGCG
>NZ_JAKWFH010000114.1:0-8423 GCF_029522185.1 Burkholderia sp. IO2
GCGGCGAGCGCACCGGCCGCGGCCCCGGCTACGGCGGCTTCCGCCGCGCCGGCATCGGGCGCCGCAGGCGCGAAGAGCGCCGCCACGACGGCCGCGGCGCCGGGCGGCGGCGCGGGCAAGGTGTGGGCGAACGACAGCACGAAGGTCTATCACTGCTCGACCGACAAGTACTACGGCAAGACGAAGCACGGCAGCTACATGTCGGAAGCCGACGCGAAGGCGAAGGGCTACCACGCGTCGCACGGCAAGGCCTGCTCGTAACGAGCCGGCCCGGCGCGCGAGCGGTTTCGCTCGCGCGTCGTCCGAATGCTGCAGCACACATCGCCCCGCTTCTCCGCCGGGGCGATTCACTGTTTGGCTAGCCGCGTTCAGTGCGCGTGCGCCGATTGCGTTTCGGTCGCCGCATCGATCCCTGATGCCCGTGCATCGAGCAGCGCGCGCAGCGTGACGTAGTGCGCGCCGTGCGTGTCGCCTTGCGCGTCCGCGGTGCGGTCGTACGGCTCGTTGTCGTGGATCGTCGCCCGCACGATCGGATAGATCTGCGTTTCCCACCGGCTGCCGTTGAACACGCCGTAGTGCCCGACGCCCGTCTGTACATGGTGCGTCTTCAGGTACGACGGCAACCCCGAACACAGTTCCTGCGCGGCCACCGTCTGGCCTACCGCGCAGATATCGTCCTTCTCGCCTTCGATCGTCAACAGCGCGGTGCGATGAATCGCCGCCGGTTCGACCAGTGTGTCGCCCACCGCCAGCTCGCCGCGCGCGAGCGCGTACTGCTGGAACACCTTCTCGACCGTTTCCAGATAGAACTCCGCGGTGAGGTCGGCCGTCGCGAAATATTCGTCGTAGAAGTGCCGCAACGTGTCGGCTTTCGCGGGGTCGCCTTTCGCGCGTTCGTAGTACAGATCGGCGAACGACGCCGCATGGCGGTCCGGGTTCATCGACATGAATGCGCCGACCTGCACGAAACCCGGATACACGCACCGCTGCGCGCCGACGAAACCCGTCGGCACCACGCTGATCAGGTTGCGCGCGAACCATTCGATCGGCTGGCTCGTCGCGAGTTCGTTGACCTTCGTCGGATTCACGCGGCAGTCGATCGGGCCGGCCATCAACGTGAGGCTCGCGGGCTGCGCGGGATCGCCGCCGGCCGCCATCAGCGAGACGGCCGCCAGCGATGCGACGGTCGGCTGGCAGATCGCCAGCACGTGCGCGTCCGGGCCGATGTGGCGGATGAAGTCGATCACGTGCGTGACGTACTCGTCGAAGCCGAAGCGTCCGGCCGCCAGCGGGATGTCGCGCGGGTTGTGCCAGTCGGTGATGTATACGTCGTGGTCGGCCAGCATCGTGCGTACCGTGCCGCGCAGCAGCGTCGCGAAGTGCCCGGACATCGGCGCGACGATCAGCACGCGCGGCTGGCGCGCGACCGGCCGTGCCTTGCGGAAATGCAGCAATGTCGCGAACGGCGTGACCGCCGCCGCTTCCTCGACGATCGGCACCGTGTCGCCGTCGACGACGACCGACGCGATTCCGAACGGCGGCCGCCGATGCGAGAACGCGCAGCATTCGAGCAGTTCGCACAGCGCGTCGACCATGCGGCCGGTCGGCGTCGATGTCGCCGGCGGCCACAGCGACATCGTCGCGCGGGTGGCGGCGGCCCATGCACGCGCCGGGCGCAGGCATTCCGCAGACCATTGATAAAACGGATAGGCAAGCAGGTTCATGACCGTCGCTCGTGACGCCGCATTGCAAGGAACGAGGCAAGCCGTATGCCAGCGTGAGGCTGGCACGCGCGTTGCAGCGGTTCGGGAGCGCGGCGGCGCGCGCGGGACGTGATAACGCAGCGCGAAGGTGACGCGTTGCCTTGCCGGTCGGGCGTGCGACACGTGCCGCGCGGTCGTGCGACGTTGCGCCAGTTCGGCGAACGGACCGCACAGACGTGGTGCGGCCGTTCATGCGGCGCGTCCGTTTACGGTGCAGGGGCACGAACGACATTCAGCAGGGGAGCGACATGGAATCCAACGCACGGACGACGCTGACCATCAGCAGCCGCAATTACTCGTCGTGGTCGATGCGAGGCTGGCTGCTCGCGAAGCTGAGCGGGCTCGCGTTCGAGACGATCAGCGTGCCGATCGATGCGACGTCGCGCGCGGAGCTGCTGCTGCTGTCGCCGTCGATCCTCGTGCCGTGCCTGACGCACGACGGCAACGCGGTGTGGGATACGCTCGCGATCGCCGAATACCTGAACGAGATCCGCCCGCAGGCGCGGCTGCTGCCCGACGACCGGCATGCACGCGCGCATTGTCGGTCGATCTGCGGCGAGATGCATTCCGGCTTCAGCGCGTTGCGATCCGCGCTGCCGATGAACCTGCGCGGACATTTCCCCGGCTTCCGGATCTGGTCGCGCGCGCAGCACGACATCGAGCGGATCGTGACGATCTGGCGCGAGTGCCTGGCCGAGTACGGCGGCCCCTGGCTGTTCGGTGCCGAGATCGGCATCGCCGACGCGATGTATGCGCCGGTCGTCACGCGCTTCCTGACCTACGACGTGAAACTCGAACCGGACGTCGCCGAGTACTGCATGCGCGTCCTCGCGCATCCGTTCGTCGCCGAATGGATCGACGCGGCGAAGGCCGAGCACGAAGACATCGACGAACTCGACATGGAGTTCTGACCGGACGCATGCGGTCGCGGCGGGCTTTCAATTTCACTACATGCGCAAACGGCGAAACGAACGATCGATGCGCCCGCGCAATCCGCAAACGTTTTACCTTGATTTCGGTTCGAAACGAGCACGAATGCCCTAAAGGATGTTGCGCACGATGACGTAAACGAGTCACGGGGACGACTCGCGATCGCATGCTTCAGACGTGCGACGCGCAGTCCGCAATAACCAGCGCAGCAGGGGAATCGACTTGAATCGTCAGCAATCGTGGACGCGTACCGCGGCGCCCGGAGAAATCATCTACTCGGAGGGCTTCGCGGGCGAGCCCGTCATCTTTCTGATTACCGACGGCAAGGTCGAGCTGTCCACGCGCTGCGAAGACAAGCGTGTGATCGTCGCGACGCTCGGCCGCGGCGAGTTCTTCGGCGAATCGGCGCTGCTCGCCGCCGAACCGCGCGCGCATACCGCGAAGGCGCTTTCGTTCTGCCAGCTCACCGTCGTGCCGGCCGGCATGCTCGATGAAGAAATCGAGCGCGTGTCCGCGCTGCTGCGCCATATCGTGCGAACGATGATCCGCCGCGTGAAGCGCAAGGACGACCAACTGGCGACCTATACGCATGCCGATTTCATGCCGGGCGTGCTGTCGTATGCGCACGTGCTGTCGCTGATGGCCGGCGCCGACGCGCGCGAATCCGGCGACACGTGGGCGCGCCGGCCGATGCAGGCGCACGCGGCCGAAACCTCGGTGCCGCTTGCCGAAGTGATTCGCAAATGCCGCGCGATTGCCGGCCATTCGCGGCCGCACGTGCTCGCGATGCTGCGGCGCATGGAGAAGCTCAACCTCGTCACGATCGAAGCCGCGCAGGGCGACGGCACCGGTGGCGCAAGCGATTACGCGGCTTCGTCGGATGCGCGCCAGGTCGTCATATTCGACGCCGCCCGCGTGATCGACCGCGCGCAACAGGTGGCCGATCACGATCTCGACGTATCGATCAACAGTGAACTCGAACTCATCGAACTGGCCGATCTCGAATCGCTGATCGGCGTCGACAAGACGCTGCTGCTCAACAAGCTGTCGAACGGCGAGATCGCGGAAGAAGTGTTCGCGTTCCGCAAATCGAAGGTGCTGAACTACGTCGAACAGAAAGGCGTTGCGTATTTCTCGCGCCGCAACGCGCGCCGCGGCGGCGACGTGCGCGCGCTCGAGGATCTCGTCTGGATCGACCAGCGCACGCTGTTCGACGTGATCAGCGCGTTCGATACCTATGACCTCGCGAAGCTGATCGCGAACCTCGACGATCGCGCGGTGGCCGACAAGCTGTTTTCCGTGATGACCGAGGCGCGGCGCAACGAGGTGTCGTGGGTGATGCGCCGCGAACTCAAGCTCGATCCGGTCGAGATCGACGAGATCGAACAGCGCGTGCTGGAGGCCGTACGCGCGGCGAAGGCGCCTGCGGCGGGCGCAACGGCCGTTGCGTCGACTTCGGCGTCGGATGCGTGATACGGAGGCGCGTATGGATCTGTTGACCCTGGTCGGGGTGGTGCTGGGCGGCGCGGCGATCGTGTTCGGGTTCGCGCTGGAAGGCGGGCATTTCTCGATGCTGTTCCAGTTCGAGGCGCTCGTGATCGTGCTCGGCGGCACGCTCGGCGCGGTGATGATCCAGAACACGTGGGCGCGCTTCTTCGACGCGGTGAAGCAGTTGCGGCTCGCGTTCGTGCGGGCGCGCGAAGTCGATCGCAAGAACTTGTCCGACCTGCTCGAATGGGGCGATCGCGCGAAGCTCGACGGGCTGCTCGCGTTCGAATCGATGGACGTGAGCGGCATTCATCCGTTTGCGCGGCGCGGGCTCGAACTGCTGGCGAACGGCGTGTCGACCGCGGTGCTCGAAGATGCGTTGCAGCGCGAACTCGATGCGTACGAACGCAGCCGCCTCGCCGCCGTGCGCGTGTGGCAGCAGGCCGGCGGCTATGCGCCGACGTTCGGCATTCTCGGCTCGGTGCTCGGGCTCGTGCAGGTGACGAGCCATATTCTGGAGCCGGCACAGCTCGGGCCGGGCATCGCGGTGGCGTTCGTCGCGACGCTGTACGGGCTCGCGTTCGCGAACCTCGTGTTCCTGCCGCTGTACGGCAAGCTGCGCGCGCAGATCGACAGCGAGATGCGGTTTCGCAAGCTGTATCTCGACGGCTTGCTCGCGATCTCGCGCAAGGAGTCGCCGCATACGATCGAGACGCGATTGACCGGCGATGTGCGCGGGCGGGCGGCGGAATCGCTCGCGTGATGTTCGTGTGCTTTGTGCTTGCGCGTGGGCCTGTATTTGTACCGTATGACGAACCCGGATTCCCGACGGCATGACTGCTCGAACTGACGGCGCATCCGCTGCCGATCGCGACGATGACGAACTCGAAGGCGCGCAGTCCGGACGCTGGCTGATTTCGTACGCGGATCTCATCACGACGCTGATGGTGCTGTTTCTCGCGCTGTACGTGCTTCAGCTCGCGAAATACAACGCGCTCGATGCGCGGTATCAGACGCTTGCGCGGCAGGCCGGGGGCGCGGCGACTGCCGCCGTCGATACCGCGAAGTCCGACCCTGCGCCGCCGTGGCTCGCGTTGCTCGATTCGTTGAAGTCGAATGGACGCATTTCGCTGGTGAAGGCGCCGCATGGCGTCGAGATCGGTATCGACGCGAAGATTCTGTTCAACGTCGGCGATGCGCGGTTGCTGCCCGATTCGTCGCCGGTGCTGAACCAGATTGCGCAGGCATTGAGCGCGCATGCAACCGGCGACATCCTCGTCGAAGGCCACACCGACAGCGTGCCGATCGCGAACGCGAAATACGAATCGAACTGGGAGCTTTCGTCGGCGCGTGCGGGGAGTGTGGTGCGTTATCTGACCGAGCGCGGTGTCGCGCCGCATCGGCTGGCGGCGATCGGGCGGGCGGATACGCAGCCGCTTGTCGCGGGGGACGATGCGGCATCAAGAGCGCGAAACCGGCGCGTCACGATCTTCGTTGCGTATTGATCCGCGCGTTGTATTTGCATGGTTCTCGTACATATAGGCGGCTGCATATGCCCGCCCATCAACAACATAACGAATCTCGAATGATCGACATTTGAAATCAACGATGTGGTTCTGCGCGTGCATGCCGATAACCCAAACTGGCTCAGACCGAGCGGTTATCGAGGGTTCCCCATGCATTTCTGGCGCAAGCTTTCCATTCAGAACAAGCTGATTCTCAGCATGACGAGTTGCCTGCTCGTGTTCGTCGCGATTTCGAGCGGGCTCAGCGTTCGTCTGATCGGCAACGCGGTGCGAGAGCGCGTCGTCCGCGAAGAGCTGCCGACCGCGGTCAACGGTATCCGCGCCGACGTGCAGCGCCAGATGGCCGGCCCGATCGCCGCGTCGCGCATTCTCGCGCGCGATGCGTTCCTGCTGCAATGGGAAGCCGACGGCGAACCCGACGCCGGCACGCGCAACTGGATTCAGCTCGCGAAGAACGTGAAGGACGAGCAGAAGGCCGCGTCCGTGCAGTGGGTGTCGGTGAAGAGCGGCAACTACTACAACGAAGCCGGCTTGCAGCGGAAGGTGACCGACAAGGATCAGTGGCTGACCAGTTTCCTGTCGTCGGGCAAGGCGTACGACGTGAACATGGATCGCGAGGTGACCGTCGGCGGCTACATGATGTTCATCAACAGCCGTATCGAACTCGATGGCGTGCCGGTCGGCGCGGCGTGCATGAGCCTGTCCGTCGATGCGCTCGCGAAGGGTATCTCGGCTTACCGGATCGGTGAAACCGGGTTCGCGTATCTCGTGCGCCCCGACGGCGCGATCATGATGCATCGCGATACGTCGCTGATCGACGGCAAGCATTTTCTGAAGGATGAACCGGGGCTGCCGGGCGATGCGTCGTCCACGTTGCTTGCGGGTAAGCCGTATGTGTATCTCAGCTACGACGGTGATGGCGGCGCGCGGTTTATCGCGACGTCGTTTATTCCTGAGTTGAATGCGTATGTGGTGGTCCAGGTGCCGCAGGCCGAACTGCTCGGGCCGGTGACGCGTGCGATCCGCAGCGCGGCACTGGTTGCGGCGGTGGTGGGGCTTGGGGTTGCGTTGATCGTGATCTGGCTGGTGGGGCGTGCAATTGCCGCACCGATTCGGCGGGCGGCTACGCTGCTGTCGGAGATTGCCAGCGGTCAGGGCGATTTGACGCGCCGCATGACGGTTGAGAGCGAGGACGAGATCGGGCAATTGTCGGATGCGTTCAACCGGTTCGTGTCGTCGTTGTCGACGCTCGTTCATCGGATTCGTGCGGCTTCGGCGTCGATTGCGACCGGGTCGGCGCAGATTGCTTCGGGGAATGCGGATCTCAGCGAGCGCACCGAAGGGCAGTCGAGCAACCTGGAGCGGACGGCTTCGTCGATGGAAGAGATCACGGCCGTGGTGCGCAACAACACCGAGACGGCGACTACCGCGGCGAAGATGATCAATGGTGCGGCGGATACGGCGGCGCGTGGTGGGCAGGTGGTGGGCGAGGTCGTGACGACGATGGAGCAGATCAGTGACGCTTCGCAACGGATTTCCGAGATCATCGTGATGATCGACAGTATCTCGTTTCAGACGAATATTCTGGCGCTGAATGCTGCGGTGGAGGCGGCGCGGGCGGGGGAGCAGGGGCGTGGGTTTGCTGTTGTCGCTTCGGAAGTGCGGAATCTGGCGCAGCGTAGTGCGCAGGCGGCGAAGGAGATTAAGGCGCTGATCGAGCACAGCGCGGGGACGGTGGGTGCCGGGTCGCGGCTCGTTAGTGAGGCGGGGAAGGTGATGAGCGATGTTGTGTCGCAGGTTCAAGGCGTTAGCGCGATGATGACCGAGATTGCAGAGGCTAGCCTGGAGCAGAGCGCCGGGATCGATCAGATCGGGGACGCGGTGCAGTCGCTCGATCAGATGACGCAGCAGAATGCGGCTTTGGTCGAGGAAAGCGCGGCAGCGGCGGAGAGTTTGAAGCAGCAGGCGGCGGAATTGACCAAGCTGGCTTCGGCTTTTAAGGTGGATGAGTAAGGGTTGATTTGGGGTTTGGCTTGGGGTTTCTGAGGGCGGCTGCCGTGGGGTCACGGTAGCCGTTTTGCTTGTTGGCGCCGGATTCTGTGACGTTCTTTAACGATGCCCGACAATGTTTAGTTGGCATCCGTCTGCACTCGTTAATCCTGTCCGGTCTGAATAGCTGTAACAACAACGACATCTCGTCCGGTATGCTTGCGGGAACCCAAAGGGGGCTTTCCGGTGCAGTTCGGCTCGACTGCTATTCGGGTTCCGGGGGATGTCAGGATTTCCATGCGCAAGGCGGGTTGAGATTCATACGGACGGTCGAATCGATCAATCCTCGTAAGGTTGGCGAACTCGTTCATAGCCGCTTTCCGGTCGTGAGCAGCACACCCCCAATCAGCAGTGATGTTACGCAGTGCCGGCCAGATGAGCTTGGTGGCAGCCCCATCGGTCGGGAAATGTCCTCGGGTCTTGATGACCTTGCGCAACTGCAAGTTGATGTTCTCGATAGCGTACGTAGTGTATATAGCCGAGAGGACCTATCCGTGATTTCGTGGGCGAGGCATATCATGAGGTGTAAAAGTCATGGATATGCCAATGAAGAAGAAAAGGCAAACTGTAGCGCGTCAGGCCGCGGCCCGCGGGCCGCTGCCTGAACTGCCCAAGGAACTGCTGGACCAACTGGTCAAGGGGCCGATGACGCCGACCGAGGTCCAGG
>NZ_JAKWFH010000115.1:0-7811 GCF_029522185.1 Burkholderia sp. IO2
CGCTATGCGCCGCCGCCGGCCGCCGTGCCGGTTGCGGCGACGAGCGGTGCGCAGGGCGGTGCGGCTGCGGCGGCCGCGCCGGCCGGTACGAAGCCGGCGAACGCGCCGCGCGAGCCGGCGGTGCGCCGCGTGCGACCGTGCGTGCAGGATGCCGCGTGCGAGCATGCGCTGTTCGACCTGAACCGCTATTACCAGAAGCTGCGCCGCAAGATGCCCGCGCATTCGGCCGGGACGCTCGTGCGCGCGCAGCGCGCGTGGGTGGCGTTCCGCGATGCGACGGCGCCGCTCGTCGGCGAGGATGGCCGCGTCGACCTGATCGGCGCGCGCATCGCGACGATGAAGCGGCTGTCGGAGACGGCCGGCAACCGGTAACGGCGCGCCGCTTTCGAGTGGGCGACACGACGGAACGGGCACCCTCGGGTGCCCGTTTTGCATGGAGCGGTGTGCTGCCTACGCGGGCTGCGACGTGCCCTGCAACCCGAACCACGACGGCACGAGCGCGATCGCGTCGTCGAGCGACGCGAGCACGTGCAGGCTCAGCGCGACGATCTCGGGCGTCGGCGCCTTCAGATCGGGCACGGTGACGACCGCCGCGCCTGCGCCTGCGGCCGACTGCGCGCCGAAGTCGCTGTCCTCGAACGCGACGCACGCGTGGGCCGGCACGCCGAGGCGCTCGGCCGCGAGCCGGTAGACGGCCGGGTCGGGCTTGCCGCGCGCGACTTCGTCGCCGCCCGCGATCGCGCGGAAGAACGGCAGCACGCCGACCGCGCCGAGCCGCGCGCGGATCACGTCGCCCGCGGACGACGACGCGACCGCGCACGGAATGCCGGCCTGCGCGAGCGCGTCGAGCAGCGCGAATGCGCCGGGTTTCAGCGGAAACTTCGGATGCGGCTCGGGCGCCGCGAGCTGTTCGCGCACGCGGATGCGCACCGCGTCGAACGTAGCGGGGTCGCCGATCAGCCGTGCCAGGATCATCTGGCCTTCGGCGAACGAACGGCCGACGATCTGCAGGTAATCGATCTCGGTCAGCACGACGCCGTGCGCATTCGACACGTCGATCCACGTGTTCATGATGGTCCGCTCGGAATCGACGAGCAGGCCGTCCATGTCGAAGAGCGCGGCGGAAAAGGTCATCGGGGGCGTCCGTGAAGCGGGGAAGGCGACGGGCGGCGCGCTGGCTGCCCGAATGAAAAACGGACGCCGAAGGCGTCCGTCCGGAACCGCAGGCCGTTACTTGCCGAGCGCGGCGCGGGCCGCCTTGACGGCCGCACGCACCTGGTCGGGCGCGGTGCCGCCCGGATGGTTGCGGCTCGCGACCGAACCCTCGAGCGTCAGGTAGCCGAACACGTCGTCGCCGATCAGGTGCGCGACGTTCGGCAGTTCCTGCTTCATTTCGTCGAGCGTCAGGTCGGCGAGGTCGATGCCGCGGTCGTCGCAGATCTTCACCGCGTGCGCGACCGCTTCGTGCGCGTCGCGGAACGGCAGGCCGCGCTTCACGAGGTAGTCGGCGAGGTCGGTGGCGGTCGAGAAGCCCTGCAGCGCGGCCGCGCGCATCGCGTCCGGCTTCACGGTGATGCCGGCGACCATCTCGGCGAAGATCCGCAGCGTGTCGGCGACGGTGTCGACCGTATCGAACAGCGGTTCCTTGTCTTCCTGGTTGTCTTTGTTGTACGCGAGCGGCTGGCCCTTCATCAGCGTGAGGAGCGCCATCAGGTGGCCGTTCACGCGGCCGGTCTTGCCGCGCGCGAGCTCGGGCACGTCCGGGTTCTTCTTCTGCGGCATGATCGAGCTGCCGGTGCAGAAGCGGTCGGCGATGTCGATGAAGCCGACGCGCGGGCTCATCCACAGCACGAGTTCCTCGGAGAAGCGCGACACGTGCGTCATCACGAGCGCGGACGCGGCCGTGAATTCGATCGCGAAGTCGCGATCGGACACCGCGTCGAGCGAGTTCGCGCAGATGCCGTCGAAGCCGAGCGTCTTCGCGACCGCGTGACGGTCGATCGGGTAGCTCGTGCCCGCGAGCGCGGCCGCGCCGAGCGGCAGGCGGTTCACGCGGGTGCGGCAGTCGCGCATGCGTTCCGCGTCGCGCGTGAACATCTCGACGTACGCGAGCAGGTGGTGGCCGAACGTGACGGGCTGCGCGACCTGCAGGTGCGTGAAGCCCGGCATGATCGTGTCGGCGTTCTGTTCCGCGAGATCGATCAGCGCGCCGCGCAGGTCGTTCAGCAGGCCGCCGATGCGGTCGATTTCGCCGCGCAGCCACAGGCGGATGTCGGTCGCGACCTGGTCGTTGCGCGAGCGGCCCGTGTGCAGGCGCTTGCCGGCATCGCCGATCAGCGCGGTCAGGCGCGCCTCGATGTTCAGGTGGACGTCTTCCAGGTCGAGCTGCCATTCGAATTCGCCACGCTCGATCTCGCCCTTGATCTGCGCCATCCCGCGTTCGATCGCGGCCAGGTCGTCGGCGCTGATGATCTTCTGCGCGGCGAGCATGTTCGCGTGCGCGAGCGAGCCGGCGATGTCGACGAGCGCGAGGCGCTTGTCGAAAAACACCGACGACGTGTAGCGCTTGACCAGCTCCGACATCGGTTCCGAGAAGCGGGCCGACCAGGCCTCGCCCTTTTTGTGCAGTTGGGACGTCATGGCGATTCTTCGAAGGGGAGTTGGGCGGCTGGGCGCCGCCGAGGGAATCTTGCGATTCTAACATTCGCGACGCGGGCGGCCGGCGCGCGCTACCGCGGGCCGCAGGTCAGCGGGCCGATGCGCGGCAGCGTGCCGTCGTCCGGCCGCCGGTACGCGAATTCGACGGTGCAGTCGCGGCCGCCGCCGGAGATCTGCAGGTGGTTGTTCGCGACGAGGCCGTCGACGAAGGTCAGGCCGTCGTAGCCGACGATCGTGCGCTGGCCGCTTTCGACGTGGCGGACCTCGAGCCCCGGCGGAAGCGGCGTGCCGTCCGGCGCGCGCAGTGCGATCGACGCGGCGCTGTAGCGTGTGATGGCGAAGTGCGCGAGCACGCCGGAGCGGGCCTGCGGCACGACGTCGAGCGTCGTGTCGGCGATCCGCGCGTCGGCCGGCAGCGCGCTGCCGTCGATCGCGACGCGATTGTTCTGGTACGCATTCAGGTCGGGCACCAGCAGGTAGCCGGCCCGGTCCGTCGCGCCGATCAGCCGGTTCTGGTGCAGCACGGGCACGCGCCCCGTGTCGGTCGAGACGAGCGCGAAGCCGTCGTCGACGCGGCGCGCCGTCATCACCCGGCCGTCCATCAGCACGAACGCGCCCGTGACGTCGACCGCCGCGTTGCTGCGCCCGTCGAACGATTGCGCGAGCAGCGTGACCTGGCCGGCGCGGCCGAGATACTGCAACTGGCCCTGCCCGTAGCGCGTGCCCGCGTTGGTGCCGGCCTGCACGTTCCAGCCGAAGCCGCCGCCGTAGTCGGGCGGCCGCGATGCATTGAGCGTGTAGGTCGATTCGCCGTTCTGCCGCCCGGCGTTCGCGGAGACGGACGTGTTGCCGCCGAGCCCGATGCTCAGGCTCGCGAAGAAGCCGCGCGCGTCGCGTTGCCGGAAGTCCTGGAAGCCGCTGAACGCGATCGAGGTCAGCCCGCCGAGATTGACGAGATAAGCGATCGAGCCGATCCGCGACGCGGCGATGCCCGGATACTTGAGGGCCAGATAGCTGAACGACAGCGTTTGCGCGCGCAGGAACGGGAACGATACCGTCACGCGATCGGTGGCGCGCGAGACGGGCACGCCTTCGCGGCTGCCCAGGTCGACGTAGTCGCCGAATGCGCGCAGCGTCTGTGCGTCGATCGAGAAGCGCGACGTCACGTACTGGTAGCCGACGCCCGCCTGCACGCCGGTCCTGCCCGGCGCGCTGAGCGCCAGCGACGCGTTCGCCACGCCGCGTTCGCCGAGGCGCGCGAGTACGCCGGCGCCGGCGTTGTAGACGCCGGCCGTCGCTTCCCCGTGCGCTTCGACGGTCAGCCGCTCGCTGATCCCGTAGCGCAGCGAGCCGCTCGCCGCCGGCGTGCGCGCGTAGTCGAACGAATCGGTGCCGTACGCGCGGCGCAGGAAACCGGCTTCGAGCGAATGGCTGACGAGGCCGGGGGCCAGCAGGCGCGTATCGACGTACAGCGGAATCGACGTCGCGATCGAGCGGCCGAGCGCGTCGCGCGTGACGACCGTCGCGTTGCCCGCGCCGGTGATGCCCGGCACGCTGTTGATCACGAACGGCCCGCTCGGCACGTCGCCGCTGAACTGGCGCACGCTGTTCACGTACAGGTCGACCGACGTCGGCACGACCGCGCTGCCGGACAGCGCGGGCACCGGAAACGTGACGAGGTCGGGGCGCAGGCCGAAATTGCTGCGCCACTGCACGCCGCCCAGGCGCAGTGAGCGCGTCCAGGACAGCGACGACGAAATCGTGTCGCCGATCTGGGTCGTCGTGAGCGTGCGGGGATTCGAACGGGTCCATGACGTGTCGTAGCGCACGTAGCGCCGACGGTCGTCGTACAGGTACGCGATGCCGGTGCTGCTGAGTACGCCGGCCGGATCGAAATAGCGCGCCTCGCTCCAGACCGCGAGCGGTGCGCGCGCGATGGTTTGCGCGTAGGCATCGTAGTTCAGCACGAAGCCGCGGCCGGACGTGGCCGGCGGCGCGGCGGCGAGCGCGCGCGTATCGAACGTGTGCGGAATGCGCAGTGCGTCGGGCACGCGCAGGTCGAGCGTTTGCCGGCCGGCGTCGTAAGCGTAGTGCAGCCCCGCGAGCGTATCGAGTGCGACGAGCGTGTTCGACGGTGCGTTCGCGGGGCCGCCGGTCGCGATGCCCAGATCGTTCAGGTCGGCGGAGGCCGCGTACAGCCGCCCGTCGATCTGCCGGAACCGGGCGATCCGGTGCGTCGGTTCGCCATTGAGCGACACGTCGAGATACAACCCGTCGGCTTGCGCCGCGGCGTCGGACACGGCGGTGGGCGGTACCGGCTGCGCGCATGCGGCGAGTGCGCGCAGCGCCAGTATCAACGCCAGCGCGAGCGGCGCGGCGGTGGGCCGGGCCGGCCCGGCGTGTCGCACGGGGCAGTCGGTCCGGAGGGTCTTGCTCGGCGGCGGCACGGGCAACGTCGTGCGATCCTGCTCGGGGGGCTCAGGGCGGCGTCAACCGGGCTTCGACCGGCTGCGCGTTGACGGTCGCCTGGATCTTGACGAAGCGCGTGCCGGCGTCGAGCTTGAGCGGCCAGCGTCGCGTACTGCTCGCGAGCGCATAGCCGAGCAGCCCGCGCGTGATCTCGTGGACGCCGCCTCGCGCATCGACCAACCGGACCGCGGAAATCTGCGCCCGCCGTCCGCCGCGATTGTCGACCGTGAGCTGCATGCCGGTCCCGTCGGGTTCGACGCGCCAGTCGAGGCGCGGGGACGCTTGCGCGGCATCGGGCTCGATGAATACGGGCACGGAATAGCGCAGCCGGATCGTCACGCCGTTGTCGACCGGCGTGCCCGGCGCGGGCAGTTCGTCGATCAGCACGCGATAGCTCTCCTCGGCGGCCGGCGAGCCGCGGCTCGTGCGCACGAGCCGGATCAACTGCTCGGCGTTCGCGTCGATCTGCAGCAGCGGCGGCGACGCGGCGAGCGCGTCGGTCGGCGTCATCACGTCGGTACCGTTTTCCTGCGTCCAGCGATAGGTGCGGACCTGGCCGTAGATCGGCCGGCCGCCCGGGTTGCTGAGCGTCATGCTCGCGGCGGCCGCCGATGGCGGCAGTTCGATCGTCACGGGCGTGATCTGCAGCGTGGCGGCATGCGAGACGGCCGCCGCCCACCCGACGCACAGCGCGGCAAAGGCGCGCGGGAACAATCGCACGGCCCGTCAGAAATAGACGGTGGCGGTGACCGAGGCCTCGTAGGTGTCGGGCTTCGGCGTCGCCTGCGCGGGCACCTGGCCGTACACGTTCAGCACCTGCGCGGAACCGGTGCCGGTGCCGCCGACCGTGTCGGTGCCTTGCGTGTTGCCCCAGATCGTCGAGTGGCCCGAGTCCTGGTAGAGCTGGTAGCCGACCGTCGTGCCGGTATTGCCGGCCGTGGTACCTCCCATCAGCCGGCTGGCGACGGTCGAGCCGGTTACCGCTCCGGCGTCGAGCCCGACGTTGTAGGGTGTCGAGTTCGTGCAGGTGACGGAGACCGTCGTCTGCCGGTTGACCGTCGATGCGAGTACGCCGGTCGTGCCGAATGCAAGCGGGTTCGCGGCGATCGTGCAGTTCGCCTGGATCGTGAGCGTGACGTTGAATTGCGCGGTGGCCGTGCCGTTCGAATAGACTGCGGCAACGGTGACGGGCTGCAGCACCGGCGCGAATGCGAACGTGGCTGCGAGCATGGCTGAAAAAACACGACGTCGGGAATCTGTCATTATGATTGTCTCCTGCCGTTCAAGGGGTCGCCCGGCCGCGGAGTGCCTGCCGCGTGGTCTGTCGCCGGTCGCCGTTACCGCTCTGTCGTTGGTGGAAGACTACTCCACGGGTTCGGTCGCGCGCAATGGAGAAAACGCCGACCTGGCGTGCATTGTCCGGGGAGCGGACGGATTCCATCGGCCTATTTGACATGGATCAAGTAACAGTGCGAGCGATCGATGCGCAGACCGATACGATGATGGCGCGGCCCGATCCGCGAATCCGATCGGGCGGACGGTTTTTTTCGGGGAGGCGCATGGCGGATGACCGCTTCGACCTGGCGCGCCGCTGGATGCGCGCGCTCGCGTACCTGCTGCTGGCAGCGGTACTCGGCATGCCGTGGATGTCGGCGCGTGCGGATACGTGCACGGTGACGCCGCCGGTGCCGAGCTTCGGCTCGGTCAGTCCGATCACGCAACAGGCCTATACGACGACCGCGACGATGACCGTGAACTGCACGTGGGACACGCTGAGCCTGAACACCGGCGTGCTCGTGTGCGTGAACCTCGGCGGCACCAGTCCGCGCTACCTGAGCAACGGGACGAACCAGATGCAGTACGACCTGTATCAGGACGCGGGCTACTCGCAAGCCTGGGGCGCCGTGAGCAGCGGCACGACGCCGATATCGGTGACGTTGACGAAACCGGTGCTCGGCACGTCCGCGAGTGCGAACGTGACCATCTATGGTCGCATCGCGCCGAACCAGCCGACCGTGCCGACCGTGAACAACGGCAGCACCGTCTACACGCAGAGTTTCAGCGGCAACCAGGCCGCGTACAGCTACAGTTTTTCGCTGCTCGGCGTGCTGCCGACGCCGTGTGCGTCGCAGTCGACGGCTGGCACGATGACGGTTACCACGACCGCCACCGTCATCAACAACTGCATCATCAGCGCGACCGGCGTGGCGTTTCCGGCGGCAGGCGTGCTGGCGTCGGCGCTGACCGCGAGCGGCTCGATCAGCGCGCGCTGCACGAACGGCGACGCATTCCGGATCGCGTTGAACGGCGGCGGCAGTGGCAACGTCGCCGCTCGCACGATGCAGCGCGCGGGCGGCGGGTCGGTCAGCTATCAGCTCTATCAGGACAGCGGCTTCACGCAGCCATGGGGCGACGGCACCGCCGGCACGTCGATGGCGACCGGCACCGGCAGCGGGTTCGCGCAGGCAATCACCGTGTACGGCCGCGTGCCCGCGCAAGCGACGCCGGCGCCCGGCAACTACAGCGACACGATTACCGCGACGATCAGCTTCTGAGCCGCGCTTGTATGTTCAGTACTGACCAGTACGGTAAAGTCTGGTGGTAGCCAGACGAGACCGTGCAGTTTGCCCCGCGCTTGGGTGTTGGAGCCCGTGACTGAGTACAAAACGCACGGTTGCCGTGCT
>NZ_JAKWFH010000116.1:0-7545 GCF_029522185.1 Burkholderia sp. IO2
CGTCGACGGCCGCGGCGAGCGCGACGAGCGCGACCGCCGCCTGGGCGGCCAGCGCGGCCGCCACCGGCGCGCCGGCGAGCCGCAACGCGGCGAACGGCGTCGGCGACGCGAGCCAGTACGACGCGAGCATGAAGTGCTGCGCGCGTACCGTCGACAGTGCGTGACTCAAGCCGTGCAGCGCGGCGGGGCCGGCCAGCGCCACGCCGGCCGCCGCGAACAGCGTCGCGCTGATCGCCGCCGCCGCGAAGGTGCGCCACGCACGCGTCGCGATCAGCACGAACGGGAACACGACGGCGAGTTGCGGCTTGATCGCGAGCAGCCCGATCAGCACGCCCGCCAGGACCGGACGCTTGCCGAGCAGATGCAGCGCGAGCGCGGCGAGGCCGGCGGTCAGGATGCTGTTCTGGCCGAACAGCGCGGACATGCACACCGCCGAATACGCGACGACGACGAGCGCCGCGGCGCGCGGCACGGGAAGATGCGCGCGCAGCCCCGACAACCGGGAGACGGCGAGCGCGTAGCATAAAAGACTGCCCGCGAAAAAGAGGAAGTAAGCGGGCAGGAAAGGCACGAGGGCAACCGGCGCGATGAACAGCAGCATCGTCGGCGGATAGAGCCAGGGAAGCGGCCGGTTTTGCAGATACGCACCGAAGTGCGCGAACTCGGCCTGCAGGAATGAGGGCGTGTCGTAAGCCGCCGCGGCATGGCCTTGCAACACGAGATGCGATGCGGTCCAGAAGACCGAGAAGTCGGTGCCGGGGCGGGCGGTGGCGTTCGACGTGAAGCCGTCGGTCACGACCGCCCAGACGATCAGCAGCGCAGCGAAGAGCATCAGCATGATGCAGCTGTACGGAATGATCCGGTCGGCCGTCAGCCATTGAGCACAGCGTATTGCGCGATCGCGCGTTCCACGATTGGCTGTGTACATGATGCCCCGTCTGTCGTGTGGCCGCGTGGTCTGTCGCGGCCGTTTGATGTTGTGGTGCCTGCGGATCGAATCGCTCTGAAATGGCGTTGTCCGGTGAATTCATTGTTGAAGAAAAAATCGCGTGATGCAAACCACGCACGGCCGGCCGGCATTTAATGTGTTCAGCGATTCGGGTGAAAACCGCCATTTCTGGTATGAGAAAACGCCGCCGCCGGGATTCGTGTTTCTGGCCTGAAACATTCCGCGATTTTTACCGGCTGTGCGTGCCGCCGAACCCGCAGCGCGCGGGCGGTCTGCCGCGTTCGGGAAAATCCCGAGAAAATTTTTTAGGTCCTTCGTGCAGCGCCACGACGGGCTTTCGTGCCGGCCGCATGCGCCCGAACCGTATATATCAAAGTTGAAACATTTCGGCGGTCGGGCGTTTGGCGGAGGTTTGCATATATCGCTGAAACCCTTGATGCGTCTCGATTCCGACCGGGATGGTCCGCTCTTTGCGTAAGCGTTGGCACGGCAGTCGACGACGTGACGACCGGGCGGTTCCGGCAGGCAGCAGAGGAACCGGCTCGCGAATCACCTGCGGAACAGACAGTCCGGAGCGCGTCGGGGAACACGCAGCTCCAGTCCGATCAACCGCGGCAACCGTCGTCGAACGACCCAAGAGACCCGGTGGATTCAGGGCAATAAGAAATCGGCATGGCAGTACATGGGGAATAAAAATGAAAGACCACAGCACGTCGCGGATCGCAAGCCGCGTTAAAGACACACTGCAACTTTGCCGGGAATTCATCTCCCGTTCAACTGGATTCCATGCGTCGAACGGCCGTCGCGCCGTTCCGGTCGATCGACTCGTCCGGTTCATCCGGCCGGTCGAACCGTACACGCGTCTCTCATGCTCCGCCTCGCCGATACCCGTTCGCACGGACAACGCTGGTCCACCCCGTTGCCGCGACTGATCGTCGGCTTCCGATTTTTCGAGTAGTGCCGGTGGTGCCCACCCCCCGACGTCCTGACCGACGAAGGGTATTTCATAGCAGTCCGAAAGGAGAATGCTCATGTCAAGAATCATCGAAAAGATCGCGTGGTTCGTCCAGGATCAGGACGGCGTGACGGCCATCGAGTACGGCCTGATCGCCGCGCTGATCGCGATCGGCATCGTCGCCGCGCTGGCGACGGTCGGTACGGATCTGAAGACCGTGTTCAGCACGATCGCCGCGGATCTGGACTCGGCGGTAGCAGGCATCTGATGGACGGTACGACGAACGGCTCGTTCGAATCGTTCGTCGGCGCCACACGGCATCAACGACATTCCTCGACGTATCGAAGCACGGTCATCCGACCAGCCGGTGCGCGAGGATTTTGAAAGTCACCACGCAAGGAGATCACCATGTCCAAGCTCATTCAACAAGCCAGCCGTTTCGTTCGCGATGAAGATGGCGTGACCGCCATCGAATACGGCCTGATCGCCGCGCTGATCGCAGTCGGCATCATCCTCGCGCTGTCGACCATCGGGAAGGACCTCAAGACCGTGTTCAGCACGATCGCGGCCGACCTCGATTCGGCGGTGGCAGGCATCTGATGGAGCGTGCCGCGGACGGCTCGGCTGGTGCAGCGTTCGAGCCGTCCCCGGCCATCCGACCAACCGGAAACCGGAGACCATCATGCAAGCCATCATGCGTGTCGCACGTTGCTGGATCGCCGACGAACGAGGCGTGACGTCGATCGAATATGCGCTGCTCGCGTCGATGTTCGCCATCGCGGTACTGGGTAGCGTCGTCACGCTGAAGGGCTCGCTCGGCGCTGCGTACGAGATGATCGCCGCGGCCGTGACGGCTGCCGTGACCACCGCCGTGACCACCGCGCTGTCCATGGTTTCCTGATCCACCGATTCGATTCGCGAGGTTCGCCATGTTTCCCGTTGCGCCGCCTTACCCGGTTCCGTTGTGCGTGACGCTGCTCGCGGTCGCCGCGGCCAGCACGGACATCGCGACCCGTCGCATTCCGAATCGTCTCGTCTTGCTCGGCCTGGTCGGCGCATTGATCGCCCAGTGCCTGTTGCACGGCGTGCCGGCGGGCGTGCTCGGCTGGCTTGCCGGGGCGGCAACCGGCTTCGGCCTGCTGCTGCCGTTCTACCTGTTGCGCGGAATGGCGGCGGGCGACGTGAAGCTGATGCTCGCGATCGGCGCGTGGGTCGGCGCGGAAATGACCTTTTACATCGTGCTGGCCACGTTCCTGGCCGGCGGGATCGGCGCCATCGCCTACGCGCTGCTGCGCGGGCGGATGCGCCAGATGTGGGCGAACGTGCGCACGCTGATCGTGCGGCGCTCGCCGGCGGCGCGCGCCGAGGCCGACGACGGCCCCGCCGGGATCACATCGGTCGGCACGCTGCCGTACGGTGTGGCGATCGCGGCCGGCACGCTGGGCATGCTGTTCGCGTCGTGCGCATAGCGCGGCGGTTCCGTCACGAAGACGCAACGAGAACGCAACGAGGACGCAACGATCATGAACACGAACCACACCGAACCGAGACGCGACGCGCAGGTGGCACACCTGCCCGATCCGCTGCCGTCGCGGGAGGTCCATACGAAGCTGGGCGCGCAGCTGCCGTCGGCGCCGCGCTCGCTCGCGGAAACCGGGCTGAGCATGGCGTTCGTCGGCGGCCTCGTGCTGAAGTCGACGCTGGTGCTCGGCCGCCCGTCGTACGGCGATCTGGTCGATCGGCACTGCCTGCCGTTCGCGGTGCTCGACGAAGTCTTCGCGTTCCTGGTGCGCGAGCATCTGGTCGAGTTGACCCATCGCGGCGCGACCGATCTCGACGTGACGTTCCGCCTGACCGATGCAGGCCGCGTGCTCGCGCTCGAGGAACGGGAACGCAGCGGCTACAGCGGGCCCGCGCCGGTGACGCTGGATGCGTACCTCGCGAGCGTGGCCGCGCATTCGGTGCGCAAGCTGCACATCGGCCAGAGCGACGTGTGGGCCGCATTCGAAGGCGTCGTGATCGACACGGCGGTGCTCGATGCGGCGGCCGCCGCGCTGAACGCGGGCCGGCCGCTGCTGATCTACGGCCCGGCCGGCAGCGGCAAGACCTTTCTCGCCGAACGGCTCGGCGCGCTGATGCACGGCCGCGTGCCGGTGCCGTACGCGATCTGCGCGGCCGGCGAAGTGATCCAGGTCTACGACCCGCTCGTGCACGTCGACGCGGAAGCCGCGGGCGCCGGCCAGTCGGTCGATCGCCGGTGGCGCCTGTGCGAACGGCCGGTCGTGATGTCGGGCGGCGAGCTGACGCTCGACGAGCTCGACCTGCGGCGCGACGAAGCGGCCGGCTTCTACCAGGCGCCGCCGCACATGAAGGCGAACATGGGCATGTACGTCGTCGACGATCTCGGTCGCCAGCGCGTCGAGCCGCGCGACCTGCTCAATCGCTGGCTGCGTCCGCTCGATCGCGGCGTCGATTTCATGACGCTCGAATCCGGCAACCGCTTCGTGCTGCCGTTCGACGTGTGGCCGGTGTTCTCGAGCAACCTCGCGCCGGAGCAGTTCTGCGACGACGCGTTCATGCGCCGCCTCGGCTCGAAGCTGCACGTCGGCGCGATGTCGATCGACGACTACCGCGCGGTGTACGACGCCGCTTGCGCAGCGCTCGGGCTCGTGTCGGCGAGCGATGCGTTCGAGTTCCTGCTGCATCGGCTGCATCTGCCGACCGGCAAGGCGTTTCTCGCGTGCTTTCCGGCGGACCTGCTGCGCCTCGTGGCCGCCGGCGCGCGTTACCGCGGCGATCCGCCCGAGGTGACGCACGACGCGCTGTACGACGCGTGGGCGAGTTACTTCGGCGCGGCGCCTGAACGGGACGGCAGCCATCCGCCGCCCGTCGAGCGCGGAGGCCGTACGTTCGTCACCGGTTGAGCGGTTTCTTTCACGATTCGTCGAGGAGCATTGCCATGAAAAACAGTCGAGCGGTCATGATGCTGGTCGTCGCGATGATCGCGGGTCTTGCCGCGGTCGTATTCGCTTCCCACTGGCTGATGCAGACATCCACGAGCTCGGTCACGTCCGTCGCGGTGGCCACCACCGACCTGAACCTGGGCGAGCCGCTCGGGCCGAACCAGATCCACATGGTGAGCTGGCCGTCCGGCAGCGTGCCGACCGGCGCGTTCACCGACACGAAGGCGCTCGAAGGGCGCGTCGTGCGCACCAGCCTGTCGCGCGGCGAGCCGGTGATCGAATCGAAGCTCGCGCCGGTCGGCACGAAGGGCGGGCTGTCCGCGGTGATCGCCGACGGCAGTCGCGCGATCACGGTGCGCGTGAACGACGTGGTCGGCGTCGCGGGCTTCGCGCTGCCGGGCAACTACGTCGACGTGATCGTCAACACGCAGGAACAGCAGGGCAAGACCGACGGGCAGAGCATCTCGAAGATCGTGCTCGAGCACATCCTCGTGCTCGCCGTCGCGCAGCAGGTCAGCCGCGACGACACGGCGCCGAAGGTGGTCAACGCGGTGACGCTGGAAGTCACGCCCGACCAGGCCGAACGGCTCGACCTCGCGCGCAGCGTCGGCACGCTGTCGCTCGTGCTGCGCAACCAGGTCGACCAGAAGACGCTGAACACCGACGGTGCGACCAAGCTCACGCTGCTCGGCAAGGAGCCCGCACCGGCAGCGCCGCCGGCGCCCGTCCACGTACGGCCGGTCCGCGTGCACGTCGCCTCGCACGCGGCGCCGGAAGTGCGGCGTGACTGCGTCGGCGTGCTGACCGGCGTGAAGGGCAGCGTCGAATGTTTCTGAAGCAGATCGAACCAGCCAGACCAACAAACCGGCCGCCGGCAACGCGCGGCGGCCTTGGAAGTCGATAACCGGCACGGCGCCGGTCTCTCGGGGGATCAGACGAAATGAAGATCAAACCGCAACGCACAGGTACCGGCCCACTGCGCACACGCGTCGCACGGGGCACGATGATGACCGCGATCCTCTGTTCGGGATGGCTGACCGTGTATGGCGCGCTCGCGCAGGAAGGCATCGAATCGGCGGTGCTGACGAAGGGCGGCGCCAGCGCGCCGGCCGCGGTCGGCAAGGGGCCGATGCAGATGACGATCAGCATGGCGCCGGTGCCGGCCGCCGCGCCCGCCGCATCGGCGGGGCCGCTGCGCGGGCCGAACTGCGTGGGCGCCGTGCGCGAATCGACCAGCGTCGCCGTGCCGCTCGGCAAGTCGCTGCTGGTGCCGATGCCGGAGCCCGTGCGCAACCGGACGATCGGCAATCCGGCCGTCGCGCAGGCGACGATGGTGTCGCCGCAGACGCTGTACATCCTCGGGCTCGCGGTCGGCACGACCAACATGATCGTGCAGGGCAAGAGCGGTGCGTGCCGCGTGATCGACGTCGCGGTCGGCGCGGATGCCGGCGGCCTGCAGGCGTCGCTGCTGCAGCTGATGCCGAACGAGCGCGACATCCACGTGTCGACCGCGGCCGGCACGATCGTGCTGGCCGGCACCGTGTCGAGCTCGCAGGCCGCGCAGCAGGCCGTGCAGATCGCCCATGCGTACGGCGACAGCGCGGGCGACGCGGCGGGCGGCGGCAAGCAGGGCGGCGGCGTGCTGAACATGCTGAACGTCACGTCGCCGCAGCAGGTGATGCTCGAGGTGAAGGTGGCCGAGGTGTCGAAGACGCTGATCAACCAGATGGGCAGCGCATTCAACATCCAGGGCGGCTTCGGTTCGTGGAGCGGTGCGCTGGTCAGCAACCTGCTCGCGGGCGTCGCGAGCGGCGCGGTGTTCAACAAGGCGAACAACCGGCCGTTCAGCATCGCGGCCGACGCGCAGAACACCGACAACCTCGTCAAGATCCTCGCGGAGCCGAATCTCGTGACGATCAGCGGCCAGGAAGCGACGTTCCTCGCCGGCGGCAAGATCTTCATCCCGATCCCGCAAAGCAGCGGCAACGGCACGTCGTCGATCACGCTGCAGGAAGAGGAATTCGGCGTCGCGCTGAAGTTCACGCCGACCGTGCTGGCCAACGGCCGGATCAGCCTGAAGGTCGCGCCGGAAGTGTCGGAGCTGTCGCAGACGGGCGTCACGCTGAGCGCGACCAACATCGGCGGCACGTCGATCCTGCCGCTGATCACGACACGGCGCGCATCGACGACGGTGCAGATGAGCGACGGCGAATCGTTCGCGATCGGCGGGCTGATCAAGGACAACGCGACCGGCGCGCTGAAGGCGATCCCGGGTGTCGGCGAAGTGCCGGTGCTCGGCGCGCTGTTCCGCAGCACGTCGTTCCAGCAGGATCGCACCGAGCTGATCTTCCTGATCACGCCGCACCTGGTGAAGCCGCTGCAGACCGCGGACGTCGCGCTGCCGACCGATAGCTTCTCGAAGCCGAACGAAGTCGACGTGTATGCGACCGGCAACATGGAAGGCCGTGGCGGCGTGCGCAAGGCAGGCGCGCAGCCGATGCAACCCGCGAACGGCGCGGCCGCTGCCCCGCAGACCCCGGCCCAGGCCCCGGCGCCCGCGCCGGCGCCGCAATCGGAAGCCCCGGTCGCACCGGCCGCGCTGCCCGTGCCGCGTGCTCCGCAGGACGCCGACGTGCAGCCGCCGGTGCCGGCCGAGCCGCCGAAGGCGCCGGCGCCGG
>NZ_JAKWFH010000117.1:0-6619 GCF_029522185.1 Burkholderia sp. IO2
GTGACCGTCGCGGCCGTCGCGGCCGTCGTCACGATGACCGGCCTGCGCGGCGCCGGCCCCGCGCCGAGCGCCGCGCAGCTCGACGAATGGCAGGCGATGGTCACGCAGGCGAACGAGCCGCATGCGCTGGCCCAGTTGCGCACGCTCGCGCGCCGCGGCTCGGGCGCCGCGCAGGCGGCGCTCGGCATCGCGCTCGTCGATGCGCACGAGCCGGAGCTGCGCGACGAGGGGCGCGGCTGGCTGGAAACCGCCGCGGCGGCCGCCGGCAAGGCCGACGCGCCGGCTGCGCGGCGCGCGCAGCTCGCGCTCGGCAAGGCGTTGCTGCTCGGCAGCGGCGACCTCCCGAAAGACTATGCACGCGCCCGCGCGCTGCTCGGCGCAGCCGCCGAACAGGGCGATCCGGCCGCCGCGTATTACCTCGGGCTGATCTACCGCAGCGGCTACGGCATCGCGGCCGACCCGGTGCAGGCCGCGCACTGGTTCGACATCGCGTCGCGCGCGGACATCCCGGCCGCCGACTTCATGCTCGCGAACGCGTACCGCGACGGCAGCGGCGTGCCGCGCGACGAAGCGCGCGCGCTCGCGCTGTATCGCCGGGCCGCCGAACACGAGTTGCCCGAAGCCGTGCAGACGCTTGCGATGGCTTATCGCAACGGCGAACTCGGGCTTCGGCCCGACGCGGACGAGTTCCACGCGCAGTGGATCGAGACCGCGCATGCGCTGAAGCACCCGGTCGTCGCGCCGTGATGGCCGTTCGGCCAGGGGACGCGCGAGCGTGACCTGGCCGAACGGTGGTTGCTTCGCATGCGTCGGCCGCGCGGCGTCGGCGGCGCACCGATCCTCGTTTCGACCCGCCAAGGCCCGGCGCTGAAGGGCCAGACGGTGCTCGCGTGCGAGATGACGTCGGAAGCGGGCATCGAGGCGCGGGAGCGGATAGCGATGCCGCGCCAAGCCACGCCGTGTCGTCCCGCAGGTTGCGTGCGCCGTCCGGCGCGCGCCAACGCCCCCTGTCGCTACAATAGGCGCCATGAACGCCCCCACCTCCTCCGACACGCCCGAATCCGGCGACGCGCACATCGCGCGCAACCGGCTCGAGGCGCACCTGGACGCCACGCCGCGCGCGTGGCCGCTCGACATCGTCGCCGCCACCGGCTCGACCAACGCCGACGTCGCGACCCGGCTCAAGGCGCTGCCGCGCACCGCGAGCGCGTTGCCCGCGCCGCTCGTGCGCGTCGCGTTCGAGCAGACGGCCGGCCGCGGCCGGCAGGGCCGCCCGTGGTTCGCGCAGCCCGGCAATGCGCTGCTGTGCTCGGTCGGCTGCATCGTGCCGCGCGCCATCGATGCGCTCGGCGGCCTCAGCATCGCGATCGGCGTCGCGCTCGCCGAAGGGCTGGCCACGCTGCCGCTCGACGCCCGCATGCGGGTCGCGCTCAAATGGCCGAACGACCTGCTGCTGACGACCGACGACGACGGCACGCCGCGTATCGTCGGCAAGCTCGCCGGGATCCTGATCGAAACCGTCTGGACCACCGCCGACGCCACCGCGGTCGTGATCGGCTTCGGCATCAACGTGCGCGGCGCGGAAGCCGTGGCCGCGCAGGTCGACGCGCTGCGCGCGCGCGAAGCGACGCTCGCGAGCGGGCTGCCGCCCGCCGCGCTGTCGATCGCGTGCGCGTCGGCGAACCTCACCGATACGCTCGCCGCGTCGCTGAACGCGCTCACGCCCGCGCTCGCACAGTTCGGCACCGACGGCCTCGCGCCGTTCCTGCCGCGCTGGCACGCGCTGCACGCGTACGCCGGCCGCGAAGTCGTGCTGCTCGAACAGGGCGTCGAACGCGCGCGCGGCATCGCGACGGGCATCGACGCGACCGGCCAGTTGCTGCTCGACACGCCGAACGGCGTACAGACGATCGCGGCCGGCGACGTGTCGCTGCGCGAAGCGCAATGAGCGAACCGCACCTGCTGATCGACGCCGGCAACAGCCGGATCAAGTGGGCGCTCGCCGACGCGCGGCGCACGCTCGTCGACACGGGCGCGTTCGGCCACACGCGCGACGGCGGCGCCGACCCCGATTGGTCGCGCCTGCCGCGGCCGCGCGGCGCATGGATCTCGAACGTCGCGGGCGCCGACGTGGCCGCGCGGATCGATGCGCTGCTCGACGCGCGCTGGCCGGGCCTGCCGCGCACGACGATCCGCTCGCGGCCCGCGCAATGCGGCGTGACGAACGGCTATACGACACCCGAGCAGCTCGGCAGCGACCGGTGGGCCGGCCTGATCGGCGCGCACGCGGCGTTTCCGGGCGAGCATCTGCTGATCGCGACGTTCGGCACCGCGACGACGCTCGAGGCACTGCGCGCGGACGGCTGCTTCACGGGCGGGCTGATCGCGCCGGGCTGGGCGCTGATGATGCGCGCGCTCGGCACGCACACCGCGCAGTTGCCGACGCTGACCACCGACATCGCCAGCGGCCTGCTCGCGGGCGCGCAGGCCGAACCGTTCCAGGTCGATACGCCGCGCTCGCTGTCGGCCGGGTGCCTGTACGCGCAAGCCGGTCTGATCGAACGCGCGTGGCGCGATCTCGTCGCGGCGTGGCAGGCGCCCGTGCGGCTCGTGCTGGCAGGCGGCGCGGCGGACGACGTCGCGCGTGCGCTGACGATCGCGCATACCCGGCACGACACGCTGATCCTGTCCGGGCTCGCGCTGATCGCCGCGGACGCGGCCGACCCGGCAACGGCGCCGGATTGATGCAAAGGCGCCGGCATCGCGCCGGCGCGTGACGACGCAAGCCCAAACGGGCCGGCTTCACGCCGACGATGCCATCCGCGCGGTGCCGCGCCAGCGGCCCGCACGGACGATCCACGGAAGCCATGAAAAAAGCCGGCCCTGCGGCCGGCTCGACTGAACGACGTGAACCACGTCAATGACGACAAGGAGTTTCGACGATGCTGCGCTGGCTGATCGCTGTTCTCTTTCTCGCCAACATGCTCGCGTTCGTGGTGGCGCGCGGCGTGTTCGGGCCGCTGCCGGCGGCCGGCCCGCGCGAACCCGGCGTGCTGTCGCGGCAGGTACGGCCCGACGCGCTGCATGTGACGCCGCTCCTGCGGGCGACCGATCAGCCCGTCGTCGGCGGCCCGATCGCGGCGCCAGCCGTCACGACCGCACCGCTCGCGGCGTCCGCCCCGTGACGACGCCGCGTCGCGCTCAGGGCTGTTGCGCGCGCACCTTCTTCAGCAACGCGGTGGTCGAGCGATCGTGCTCGAACGGGATCGCCAGCGCACGGCCGCCCCAGCCGCGCACGAGCGCCGATTCCGGCAGCGCATCCATGTCGTAATCGCCGCCCTTCACGAGGATGTCCGGACGGACGGCCTCGATCAGCGACACCGGCGTCTTTTCCGCGAACGTCACGACCCAGTCGACGCTTTCCAGCGCCGCCAGCAATGCCGCGCGATCCTCTTCGCGGTTGATCGGCCGGTCGTCGCCCTTGCCGAGCATGCGCACCGACGCATCGCTGTTCACGCCGACGATCAGACAGGCGCCGAGCGCTTTCGCATCGGCGAGATACGTGACGTGGCCACGGTGCAGGATGTCGAATACGCCGTTGGTGAACACGACGGGCGACGGCAGCGACGCGCGCAGCGCGACGAGGGCATCACGGGTGATCAGCTTGCGTTCGAAAGTGGCGGACATGATGAAGAGCGGACGGAATGGACAACGGCTCGCGCGACGGCGGCGCCCGATAAAAAGCCCGCCGGACCGGCCGGGCGGGCTTCAAGCGATGAACGCGACACGGTGCCGCGCAGCCGGGCGCGAATCGGGTACGACTCGCGCCGACGGCGGCCCCTGCCGGCCTCAGGCCGGCTGCGCGGCCGACGACGGGCCGCTTTCTGCCTGCAGGCGGCCGGTGACTTCCTTGCGGTAGCGGTTCAATTCCTGCGCGGTCGCGAACGTGCGCTCGAACAGGATCGACAGGTTGTGCAGGATCCGCTCGACGACCTTCTTCTCCCACTCGCCGTCGAACCGGATCTGCTCGTCGAGCCAGCGCTCGAGCCATTCCGGATCCGGCAGACGCGACTGCACGGTGTCGCGCGGGAACAGCGCCTGGTTCACGTGCAGGTTGGTCGGGTGCAACGGCTTCTCGGTGCGGCGCGCCGACGCCATCAGCACGCCGATCTTCGCGAATGCGGCACGGGCGACGTCGCCGCAGTCGTTCAACGCCTTCTTCATGTAGCGCAGGTACGCGCCGCCATGACGCGCTTCGTCGCGCGAAATCGTTTCGTAGATCTGCTTGATGACGGGCTCGGTGTGCCAGTCGGCCGCGCAGCGGTACCAGTGGTTCAGGCGGATCTCGCCGCAGAAGTGCAGCATCAGCGTCTCGAGCGGCGGCGCCGGATCGAACTGGAAGCGCACCGCGTGCAGTTCCTCTTCGGTCGGCACCATCTCGGGCTTGAAGCGGCGCAGGTATTCCATCAGCACCAGCGAATGCTTCTGCTCCTCGAAGAACCACACGCTCATGAACGCGGAAAAGTCGCTGTCGTGCTGGTTGTCGCGCAGGAACATTTCCGTCGCGGGCAGCGCCGACCATTCGGTGATCGCGTTCATCTTGATCGTCTTCGCCTGCTCGTCGGTGAGCAGCGAAGCGTCGAACTTGTCCCACGGAATGTCCTTCTCCATGTCCCAACGGACAGCTTCGAGCGACCTGTAAAGTTCCGGATAAAGCATGGTGTTCATGATGGTCCCACCCCTGTTCTGCGCAATGCGACTTCTCTAAACGTGACTGTTGCCGCGCAAGCACGCCACGCGCGCTTTTTGCAGCCAAGACTCTAATTTTACGCGGGAAACCGGCCCGCCGGACGCTGATTCCTCGTCCGGCTGCCTGGCGGCCGCGTTGCCGCCGTTGGGCATGCCGCAACCCCGCTCCGTTCGGACGGAGCCGGCCGCGCTTGCCTGAGTGGGGGCCGGCGCTGGCCGGCTCGGTGGCGCGCCCGTCCCCTGCCCCAGGCGGGTCCCCGAAAGGTCCCGTGCGGATGCCGGATCGGCGGGCTGCTCGATATGGTGTATACGGCGGCGGCCATGATAGCACGCGTGCATGACGGTTCCGAGACGCTCGCCCCGTCGCGTGCCGCCAGCCACGGTGCGGCGATCGGTCGCGGCCGACCGTCGCGAAAACGCAACCTTACATTGCGCCTGCGCGTGTCAGACCCGTATTTCGCCGGTCGCGAGACCGTCTTCCGGCGGCGTGCCGGCCGCCGGCGCACTGCTGCCGTCGGCCTGCGCGATCCAGCCGGCGAGCGTCTCGCGCTGCGCCCGGCCGTCGCGGTAGCCGAGTTCGATCAGCTCGCGCGTGAAGGCTTCCTCGAACAGCAGATAGCTCGCGAACGACGCGCCGGCCGGCTGGCTGCCGCCGATCGCACCGAGCAGCCCGCGCATCGTCGCCGGCATCTGCTTCAGGTGTTTCGCGGCGATCAGCTCGATGCGCTCGGACGGCGCGATCGCGAGCACGTCGACGTGCCGCCAGCCGCTGTCGACCTCGACCTGGTGCGGCAGATGCTCGATCATCCGGTTGATGTGCTCGATCCGTTCGATGTCCGAGCCGATCGAGTCGAGGAACACGCTCGCGAGCACCTGCTGACCGATCTGCGCGAGCGTCGGATAACCACGGGCCCGTCCCGCGCCGTTCGCGGCCGGAATCTCGGGCCGCGGATCGGCCGCGCCGATGACGACGATCCGGTCCGCGCCGAAGTGGATCGCCGGCGACAGCGGCGCGATCTGCCGGATCGAGCCGTCGCCGAAGTACTCGATCTGCCCGTCGAGCACGAGCGGCACCGCAGGGAACACGAACGGAATGGCCGACGACGCGAGCAGGTGCGACGCCGACAGGTCGACGAGCCGCGCGGTGCGCTGCGCGCGCCGCCACGCCTGGATCGGCTGGGCGGCCTGGTAGAAGGTGAGGTGCCGGCCGCTCGAATAGCTGAGCGCGGTGATCGCGAGCGCGTGCAGCAGGCGCGCCTCGAGCATCTGCTCGATCCGGTGGAAGCTCAGCTCGCGCTGCAGCAAGTGCGCGAGCGGCGTGTTGTCGAGCAGCCCGCGCGGCGAGCGGCGCGCCGCCCAGCCGAACGTCATCGTCGCGAGCCAGCGCGCGCCGGCGGCCGCGATGCCGAGCCAGTCGGTGCGATACACGTAATCGGCGCGCAGCGGCTCCCAGAATTCGAGCAGGCGGCGCACGCCATGGGAAAAGTCGTCCGCGTGGCTCGCGATCGACGTCGCGTTGATCGCGCCGGCCGACGAGCCGCACACGATCGCGAACGGCAGCGTGTGCCGCTGCGGATCGGCCTCGCGCGCGATCTCGGCCAGCGCCTTCAGCACGCCGACCTGGTATGCGGCGCGCGCGCCGCCTCCCATCAGAACGAGCGCGAGTCGCATGATCGACCTGCTACCTGCGCCGCATCACGTCGAGCGCTTCGGCGGACGCGTTTCGGGCGACGAAGCGGCCGCCGCGCGCGCCGCGGCCGAACCGGACGGCTTCGCGCGCTTCGCGGCGGGCTTGCGCGGCGCGGCAGCGACCCCGGCCGGCTTCGCGGCCGGCTCCGGCGCGGCGGCGTCCGGCGGCGCGGCGCCCGGC
>NZ_JAKWFH010000118.1:0-6271 GCF_029522185.1 Burkholderia sp. IO2
GGCGCCGGTCGGCTGCGCGCCTTCCGCGATGGACGGCGCGGCGGGCGCGGCCGCCGTCGCAGGCGCGGGCGGCGTCGCCGGCGCGGAGCCCGCCGCGGTCGCGCCGGTGTCGCTCGCGCAGGCGTCCATCGCGGCCAGTGCCGCGGCGCCGATGCTCAACGCAGCCGCGACGTGGGCGAGACGATGCAGGCGGTTACTGCGCACGGCTCGCCTCGCCGTCGCGTGCGGTACCGTTCCACGGCGCGATCCTGAACAGCAGCAGCATGCCGGGAATCGCGAGCGCGGTACACACGATGAAGTAGTCGAACCAGCCGATCTTCGCGACGATGAAGCCGCTCGCGGCCGACGCGAGCGTGCGCGGCACCGACGCGAGGCTCGTGAACAGCGCGAACTGCGTGGCCGTATAGCGCGGGTCGGTCGTGCTCGCGATATAGGCGACGAACGCGGCCATCGTCAGGCCGGTCGTGAAGGTCTCGAAGCCGTAGACGATCGCGAGCGCGACCGTCATCGGGCTGAATTGCGGCGTGACGGCGATGCCGAACACCGACAGCGCGGACGCGATCGCGTGACTCGTCGACACGGTGAAGTCGTACAGCATCGCGAGCACCGGCGAGCCGGGGCCGAGCTGCGCGAGCCACGCGAAGCCGAGCGTCGACACCAGCTGCAGCGCGCCGAAGATCCACAGCCCGCGGCCGATGCCGATCTTCACGAGCCAGATGCCGCCGATGATGCCGCCCAGCACGCTCGCGACGAGCGCGGTGGTTTTCGCGACGATGCCGATCTCGGTGCGCGTGAAGCCGATGTCGAGGAAGAACGACGTCGACAGCGTGGTGGCCATCGTGTCGCCGATCTTGTACAGGAAGATGAACGCGATGACGAGCAGCGCGCCGGCCCAGCCGTCGCGCTGGATGAATTCGCGGAACGGCAGCACGATCGCGTCGCGCAGGTTGCGCGGCGGCGCGCCGACCACTTCCGGCTCGCGCACGACGAGCGTCATCAGGATGCCCGGCAGCATGAACGCGCCGGTGATCGCGAACACGGCGTCCCACGGCATGTGGTCGGACAGGATCAGCGCCAGCGAGCCGGGGATCAGCGCGGCGAGCTTGTACGCGTTCACGTGCACCGCGTTGCCGAGGCCCTGCTCGGTGTCGCGCAGCAGCTCGCGGCGGTACGCGTCGATCACGATGTCGGCGCTCGCGCCGAAGAACGCGACGAGCGTGGTGAGCGCGGCGACCGTCCAGATCGAGTCGCGCGGCGACACGAAGCCGAGCGCGGCGATCGCGCCCGCGACCAGCAGCTGCGTGAGCAGCAGCCAGCCGCGCCGGCGGCCCGGCCGCCAGCCGGGCAGGCGCGGGATGTAGCGGTCCATCAGCGGCGCCCACAGGAACTTCCACGTATACGGGAACTGGATCAGCGCGAACAGGCCGATTTCCTTCAGGTTCACGCCTTCGGAGCGCAGCCATGCCTGCACGAGGTAGACGAGCGTGAAGAGGGGCAGACCCGACGTGAAGCCCAGGAACACGCAGATCAGCATGTGCGTGTTCAGATAGGCTCGCCAGCCGGGGTGATCCTCGTGAGCGGTGAGTGCGGGCGCCTCGTGTGGCGTTTTCGACATGGACTGGAACTGGGTAGCGTTGACTGATGGCGGCGGCAGCGCAGGCGGCGCGAGCGGCGCACGAGGGGCGACCGCTCGCGCGTGCGGACCGGAGCTTCCGTCAACGGCCCCCCGGCTCAGCTGCGCTTGACGCGGTAGACAGCAAGACTACCACGCCAGTTCGCTCCCCATCGAATCGGCTGGCCTTCGTGCAGCACGATGCGGTCGAGAATCGTGACGCCGACCTCGGGCGCGAGTGCCTCGAAATCCTTGATCGTCAGCACCCGCACGTTCGGCGTGTTGTGCCACTGGTAAGGCAGCGACTTCGACACCGGCATGCGGCCGCGCAGCACCGACAGCCGGTGCGCCCAGTAGCCGAAGTTCGGGAACGACACGATGCATTCGCGCCCGACCCGCGCGGTTTCGCGCAGGATCGCGGCGGTCTGGTGAATCGTCTGCAGAGTCTGCGACAGGATCGCGATGTCGAAGCTGTGGTCCTCGAACAGGCGCAGGCCGTCCTCGAGGTTCTGCTGGATCACGTTGATGCCGTTCTTCGTGCTCGCGAGCACGCCCGCGTCGTTCAGCTCGATCCCGTAGCCGGTGACGTCCAGCTCTTCCATCAGCAGCGACAGCAGCGAGCCGTCGCCGCAGCCGAGGTCGAGCACGGTCGCACGCGGCTCGACCCAGCGCGCGATCGCGCGGAAGTCCGCGCGCGCGGACAGGGAATTCAGCGCTTGCTGGTTCATGCTCCTACCTCGTTGGCGATTCGTTCGTAATACGCGCGGATCAGGTTGTGATAACGCGCATCGTCGAGCAGGAACGCATCGTGGCCGTGCGGCGCATCGATTTCCGCGTAGCTGACCGTGCGCTTGTTGTCGAGCAGCGCCTTCACGATCTCGCGCGAGCGCGCGGGCGCGAAGCGCCAGTCGGTCGAGAAGCTCGCGATCAGGTACTTCGCCTGCGTGTGCGCGAGCGCGGCCGTCAGGTTGCCGTCGAACGCCTTCGCCGGATCGAAGTAGTCGAGCGCGCGCGTGATCAGCAGGTAGGTGTTCGCGTCGAAGTAGTCGGCGAACTTGTCGCCCTGGTAGCGCAGGTACGACTCGACCTCGAACTCGACGTCGAAGCTGAAGTTGTACGCGTCGAGCGCGCCGTCGGCGCGGCGCAGCGCCCGGCCGAATTTCTCGGCCATGTCGTCGTCGGACAGGTACGTGATGTGGCCGATCATCCGCGCGACGCGCAGGCCGCGCTTCGGCTTCACGCCGTGCGCGTAGTAGTCGCCGCCGTGGAAATCGGGATCGGACAGGATCGCCGAGCGCGCGACCTCGTTGAATGCGATGTTCTGCGCGGACAGCTTCGGCGTCGACGCGATGTCGATGCAGTGCGCGACGCGTTCCGGATACATCAGGCTCCACGCGAGCGCCTGCATGCCGCCGAGGCTGCCGCCCATCACCGCGGCGAAGCGCTCGATGCCGAATGCGTCGGCGACGCGCGCTTGCGCATGCACCCAGTCCTCGACGGTGACCACCGGGAACTTCGCGCCGTACGGCTTGCCGGTCGACGGATCGATGCTCATCGGTCCGGTCGAGCCGAAACACGAGCCGAGGTTGTTCACGCCGATCACGAAGAAGCGGTTGGTGTCGAGCGGCTTGCCCGGGCCGACCATGTTGTCCCACCAGCCGGTGCTGCGCGGATCGTCCGCGTAGACGCCGGCGACGTGGTGCGACGCGTTGAGCGCGTGGCAGACGAGCACCGCGTTCGAGCGCGCGGCGTTGAGCTCGCCGTACGTCTCGACGACGAGCTGATAGTTGCCGATCACGCTGCCGCTTTGCAAGCGCAGCGGTTCGGCGAAGTGCATGGTCTGTGGAGCGACGATGCCGATCGATTCCATTCGTTCCGCCTTATGACTGGGCGGCTAAATGGTGTCGGCGATGCGCGGAGGCGAAGGTGCGCGGCTGACGACCTCTTTAGCCGCATTTGTAGTGAACCGCCAGGGCGAACGCACAGCCACGCCCTGGCCGGTTCGCGCGCCCGCAATCGAGTCAGCAAATCGGCGCGCTTCCGACCTGCCGCCCGTGGGGCGACAGTCGGCAAAGTATAGCGGAAATTGCGAGGCCCGGATTCGGGCGCATGGCGGGGCGCGCCGTCATGCGTCGGTCACTGCAGGATCAGCCGCAGATGCGCATCGGCCTGCTCGCCCGGCGGCTTCTGGAACCCGCCTTTCGCGAACCGATGCCACCGGCCGATCACGTAGCTGACGAGCAGGCTCGCGCGGGCGCCGGGATCGTAGTCGGCGGGCAGCACGAACGGCGTCGCGCCGTCCTGCGGCGCATTCGCCTCGGTACGCGCGACGCGCAGGCATTGCTTGACGGTCGCCTCGATCCGGTCGAGCAGCTGGTTCACGCGCTCGGTGAGCCGCTCGTCCTCGCCGACCAGCGCCTCGCCGGTCAGCACGCGCGTCATGCCGGGGTTCTTCGCGGCGAAATTGAGCATCGTCAACGCGATCGTGCGGGCCTGCAGCACGCCGTTCGGCTCTTTCGCGACGATCTGGTTGACGAGCCCGAACAGCGCCTGTTCGATGAACTCGATCAACCCTTCGTACATCTTCGCCTTGCTGGTGAAGTGCCGATACAGCGCGGCCTCCGACACGTCGAGCCGGGCCGCGAGCGCGGCGGTGGTGATTTTCTCGGGTTTCGGGGCCTCGAGCATCGCCGCGAGCGTCTGCAGGATCATGACGCGGCGCTCGCCTGGCTTCGGGCGCGGGCGCGAGGGTGTGGCCTGGCCTTCCGTTACGGCTTGGTCCTGCGGGTAAGTCGGCTGCATTTTTGTCGCCCCGATCGTGTGCCCAGTCGCAGCGATTTTAACGAACGAATGCGCTGGTCGACATAATGCGGACGTCCGGTCGCCGGCAGATGGCCGGGCAAGTGGCCGGTGATCCATATCGTGCCGATGCCCAGACGCTTGTAGCGTTTCAGGTGGCCGCGCGTATCCTCGACGAGGATCGCGTCGGCGAGCCGTGCGTGCGCGGCGCGCAGCGTCCGGCGCAGCATCGTGTGATCGGGCTTCGCGCGCCACGTGCGGCGGTCGCGCATGTGCTCGATCGCGATCACGCGCTCGAACAGCCGCTCGATGCCCAGCTCGCGCAGCACCGCGCGCGCATAGTTTTCCGGCGCGTTGGTCAGGATCAGCTTGCGGCCCGGCAGCGCGGCGACGATCCGCGCGAGGCCACGCTCGGCCCGCACCATCGCGGGCAGGTCGGAAAACGTGTGGACCACGCGCAGGAAATCGTGCGGGTCGATCGGGTGATGGCGCGTGAGACCGAGCAGCGCGGCGCCGTAGCGCTCGGTGTAGCCGGTGCGCAGGCGGTCGGCTTCGGCGCGCCCGACCTGCAGCGCGTCGATGATGTATTGCGTCATCGCACGGTTGATCTCGGGAAAGATCGCATGCGATGCGTGGTGCAGCGTGTTGTCCAGATCGAACAACCAGACCGGCGCGCCGGCGCGCGGCCGGCTGCGCGAGATGCGCCGGCGCCGCAGCGGGGCCGGCAGGTCGGGGCGGGCAGGCGGGCGGCGCGCGCTCAATGCGAGCGGATCATCGTGCCGAACGGCTGCTCGGTCAGGATTTCCAGCAGCACCGAATGCTCGATCCGGCCGTCGACGATGTGCACCGACTTCACGCCGCTCTTCGCGGCGTCGAGCGCCGACGAGATCTTCGGCAGCATGCCGCCGGAGATCGTGCCGTCCTCGAACAGCGCGTCGATCTCGCGGGCGGACAGATCGGTCAGCAGGTTGCCGTCCTTGTCCATCACGCCCGGGATGTTGGTCATCATCAGCAGTTTCTCGGCGTTCAGCACCGTGGCCAGCTTGCCCGCGACCAGATCCGCGTTGATGTTGTACGACAGGCCGTCTTCACCGAAGCCGATCGGCGAGATCACCGGGATGAACGCGTCGTCCTGCAGCGCCTTCACGACCGCCGGATTGATCGCCTCGACTTCGCCGACCTGGCCGATATCGATGTACTGGCCCGGGTTGTCGCGGTCCGGCATCAGCAGCTTGCGCGCGTGGATCAGGCCGCCGTCCTTGCCCGTCAGGCCCACCGCGTGGCCGCCGAAGTGGTTGATCAGCATCACGATGTCCTGCTGCACTTCGCCGCCCAGCACCCATTCGACGACTTCCATCGTCTCTTCGTCGGTGACGCGCATGCCCTGGATGAAGGTGCCGGCCTTGCCGATCTTCTTCAGCGCGTGATCGATCTGCGGACCGCCGCCGTGGACGATCACCGGATTGATGCCGACCAGTTTCAGCAGGATCACGTCGCGCGCGAAGCCTTGCTTGAGCCGCTCTTCCGTCATCGCGTTGCCGCCGTATTTGATGACCACGGTCTTGCCGTGGTAACGACGGATGTACGGCAGCGCCTCCGCGAGGATTTCTGCTTTCAGCGTGGGGGCGATCTGCGAGAGGTCGATGGGCTCGGACATGGCGGCGGCTCTGGCTGGGAACGGTTGAAACAGGCCGAATTGTACAGGAGTGGCGCAGCGCAGCATCGGGTTTTTGGGCCGATCGGAACACCGGCGGCGCGCCGCGGCATCGCACGCGGCGGCCCGCCGGCTATGGCGCGGCGCGATTCGGGCGGCGCCGCGCGGGCGGCACCGGCGGGCTGGCGCGCGCGCGTTTGCGGTGG
>NZ_JAKWFH010000119.1:0-5879 GCF_029522185.1 Burkholderia sp. IO2
GGCCCCGCGTGCTACGGCGGCACCGGCCGCCGCCGCGGCGAAGCCGGTATCGGCCGCGCCGGCAAGCGCAGCGCGCCCGCCAGCCGCGACGCCGGCTGCGCCGGTCGCCCGTTCGGCGCCGGTGCAATCGAGCGATGAAGCCGAACGGCCGGCCGCCAAGCCGGCTGCCGTTCAGTCACCGGCAGAAGCAGCGCCGGAACCGGTCGCGGCTGACGTGCAAGCTGTCGAGCCTCCTCAGCCGGAAACGAAGGCAGCGCCCGTCGGCGACACGCCGCCTCCCGCGCGCAAGGAACCCGAGCCGCCCGCCGTTGCCGTCGTGCAGCGAAACGACGAACCGGCTCCGCAGGCCGAACCGGCGCCGCGCGTCGCATCGCCCGAGCCGGCCGCCGCACGGCCGGCGGCGCGCGCGGGCGGTGCCGCCGCCGCACTCGACGTGCTGCGCAATGCGGGGATGCGCGTGTCGTCGGACCGCGGGCGCGCAGGCGCTGCCGCCAAGCCGGCTGCGGCCCAGCCGGCTGCTGAAAAGCCGGTCGCGCCGCGTCCGGCCGTCCAGGTGCCGACGCCGCGTGCTGCCGCCCGTGCGCCGCAAGCAGCCGATTCGCGCCAGCCGTCGCCGCCGTGGGAAGACATCCCGCCCGACGACTACGTGCCGCTCAGCGCCGACGAAATGTTCGGCGGGTCCGACGACGCCTTCGTGCCGGTGTTCGACAGCGGTCCCGACGACGTGCGCGTGACGCCGAAGCCGGCGGACGCGCGTCCGGCCGCGCCGATCGACACGCGTCCGCTGCCGCCCGCGATCGCGCTCGATCCGATCGGTTTCGACGGCGAATGGCCGGCGCTGGCCGCGCGGTTGCCGCTGAAGGGTGTCGCGTACCAGCTCGCGTTCAACAGCGAGCTGACGGCCGTCGATGCAACCGCATTGAAATTGTCCGTGCCGGTGCCGCAGTATGCGGACGCCGCACAGGTGGCGAAGCTGAAGGCCGCACTGGCCGATGCGCTCGGCAAGCCGGTCGAGGTGACCGTCGAGGTCGGGCCCGCGCGGCGCACCGCGGCGGCGCTCGATGCGGCCGCGCGCGCGGCGCGCCAGCGCGAAGCCGAACAGGAGATTCACGGCGATCCGTTCGTCCAGCAGCTCGTGCGCGAGTTCGGTGCACGCATCGTCGAAGGGTCGGTGCGCCCGCTCGCCGATTCGGCGCCGGACGGCGCGCCGCCGACGCTGCATTGAACTGAGCGCCCCGCGACAGGCACAATCACGCCCCGCACACATTGGCCGGCACGCGCCGCGTGCCGGTTTTCACACGATCAAGAAGGAGTATTCCCATGTTGAAAGGCAACCTCGCCGGACTGATGAAGCAAGCGCAGCAAATGCAGGAAAACATGAAGAAGATGCAGGAGCAGCTTGCGCTCATCGAAGTCGAAGGGCAGTCGGGCGCCGGCCTCGTCAAGGTGACGATGACGTGCCGCAACGAAGTGCGCCGCGTGTCGATCGACCCGAGCCTGCTCGCGGACGACAAGGACATGCTCGAGGATCTCGTCGCCGCTGCGTTCAACGACGCGGTGCGCAAGGCCGAAGCCACGTCGCAGGAAAAGATGAGCGGCATGACGTCGGGCCTGCCGCTGCCCCCGGGCTTCAAGCTGCCGTTCTGAGCGCGGCGTCCTTGCCACTGTTTGCCGCCGTATGAAACAGCCGTCCGCCCTGTCCGCCCTCGTCGAAGCGTTGCGCGTGCTGCCCGGCGTCGGGCCGAAATCCGCGCAGCGCATGGCGGTTCACCTGATGCAGCACGACCGTGAGGGCGCGGAGCGGCTCGGCCGGTCGCTGCTGTTCGCGACCGAGCACCTGCAGCACTGCGAGAAGTGCAACACGTTCACCGAAGCGCAGATCTGCGAGGTCTGCAGCGACGAGGAGCGTGATCCGACGCTGCTGTGCGTCGTCGAGACGCCTGCCGACCAGATCATGCTCGAGCAGACGATGACCTACCGCGGGTTGTATTTCGTGCTGATGGGGCGACTGAGCCCGCTCGACGGGATCGGCCCGAAGGAAATCCATTTCGACCGCCTCGTGCGGCGCGCGTCCGACGGCGTCGTCAAGGAAGTCGTGCTCGCGACCAACTTCACGAACGAAGGCGAAGCCACCGCCCACTACCTCGGCCAGACGCTCAAGGCGCGCGGGCTGGCGGTCACGCGCCTAGCGCGCGGCGTGCCGGTGGGCGGCGAGCTCGAGTACGTCGACGCGGGCACCATCGCCCGCGCGATGCTCGACCGCCGCACGATGTAAGCCGGGCGCCGCCTGCGGGCGGCGCCGTTCCTCATGCCAGGGAGACACATGAGCACCAGCCAGGGCCCGCTCGCGGGCGTCAAAGTGCTCGAATTCGGAACGCTGATCGCGGGGCCGTTCGCGTCGCGGCTGTTCGCCGAATTCGGCGCGGAAGTGATCAAGATCGAGGATCCGAACGGCGGCGACCCACTGCGCAAGTGGCGCAAGCTCCATCCGGAGCAGGGCGGCACGTCGCTGTGGTGGTCCGTGCAGGCGCGCAACAAGAAATCGGTCACGCTGAACCTGAAGACCGACGCCGGCAAGGCGATCGCGCGGCAGCTCGCAAGCGAGGCCGACATCGTGATCGAGAACTTCCGCCCGGGCCTGCTCGAAAAGCTCGGGCTCGGCTACGACGTGCTGTCGGCCGACAATCCGGGCCTCGTGATGGTGCGCCTGTCCGGCTACGGGCAGACGGGCCCGTACCGCGACCGGCCCGGCTTCGGCGCGATCGCCGAATCGATGGGCGGGCTGCGCCACATCACCGGCTATCCGGATCTGCCGCCGCCGCGCATCGGCATCTCGATCGGCGACTCGATCGCCGCGCTGCACGGCGTGATCGGCGCGCTGATGGCGCTCCATCACCGCAAGGTCAACGGCGGCGCGGGGCAGGTGGTCGACGTTGCACTGTATGAAGCCGTCTTCAACATGATGGAAAGCGTGGTGCCCGAGTACGGCGTGTACGGGATGGTGCGCGAGCGCACCGGCGCGTCGCTGCCGGGTATCGTGCCGTCGAATACGTATGCATGCCGCGACGGCAGCATCGTGATCGGCGGCAACAGCGATCCGATCTTCAAGCGGCTGATGAAGGCGATCGAGCGCGACGACCTCGCCGACGATCCCGCGCTCGCGCAAAACGACGGGCGCGTGCCGCGCACGCAGGAAATCGACGACGCGATCGCCGCGTGGCTCGCGCCGCGCACGATCGAAGAGGCGCTCGCCGTGCTGAATGCGGCCGACGTGCCGGCCGGGCGCATCTACAGCGCCGCCGACATGTTCACCGATCCGCAGTTCGTCGCGCGCCAGATGATCCAGCGTTTCAAGCTGGCCGACGGCACCGACATTCCGCTGCCGAACATCACGCCGAAGCTGTCGGACACGCCGGGCGAAACGCGCTGGCTCGGGCCCGAGCTCGGCGAGCACACCGACGAGGTGCTGCGCGGCCTCGGCTACGACGCGCAGGCGATTGCCGCGCTGCGCGAGGCGGGCGCGATCTGAGTGCCCCGCGGCCTGGCGCCTTGCGCCGGGCCGCCCGACGGACGCCTTTTCCGACGAGTCGTTCGTCGGGGCGAAAAACCCCGGCGACCCGGTGTTTTCCCCGGCGCATGGAATGCCGCCGCACGATGCGGCGGCGCATCGTGCGCCCATGCGTATACCCACCCGTCCGCGGCCGCCGGACTGTCGCTCTCGCGCCATCTTTCCTCGGTTACAATCGCCGGATGCGAATCCTACTCAGCAACGACGACGGCTATCTCGCCCCCGGTCTCGCCGCGCTCAGCGAAGCGCTGCAGCCGCTGGCCGAGCTCACGGTGATCGCGCCCGAGCAGAACTGCAGCGGCGCGTCGAACTCCCTCACGTTGTCGCGGCCGCTGTCGGTGCAGCGCGCAGCGGGTACGGGTTTCTTCTACGTGAACGGCACGCCGACCGATTCGGTGCACGTCGCGCTGACGGGGATGGCCGATGAGAGGCCCGACATCGTCGTATCCGGCATCAACAACGGCCAGAACATGGGCGAAGACACGCTCTATTCGGGGACAGTTGCAGCCGCCACCGAGGGCATCATGTTCGGTGTGCCGGCGATTGCGTTCTCGCTGGTCGACAAGGGCTGGGCCCAGCTGCCGGACGCCGCGCGCGTCGCCGCGGAAATCGTCGCGCATTACCTCGCGCACCCGCTGCCGGGCAACCCGCTGCTGAACGTCAATATTCCGAACCTGCCGTACGACGAGCTGAAGGGCTGGAAGGTTACGCGCCTCGGCAAGCGTCATCCGTCGCAGCCGGTGATCCGCCAGACCGACCCGCGCGGCGAGCCGATCTACTGGATCGGTGCCGCGGGCGACGCGCTGGACGCCAGCGAGGGCACCGATTTTCACGCCGTCGCAAACGGTTTCGTGTCGATCACGCCGCTGCAGCTCGATCTCACGCATACGCAGATGCTGCCCGCGACGCGCGAATGGGTGCGCGCCGGAGGGCGGGCTTCATGAGCGGCGAGCGCGCGAAGCGGTTCCCGCTCGCGCTCGAAGATCTCAAGCGAGCGCCACGCAAGTCGGACGGTCGGGCCGGTGAACGCCAGGCGGCGGGCGCGGTGCCGAAGGCCGCCGACAAACCCGCAGCCGTGCTGAAACCGGTTGCGGTGAAGCCGGCCGCCGTGCGGGCGCCGCTGCCGGGTATCGGCGCCGCGAAACCGGCGACCGCACCGAAGCCGACCGTGCTCAAGCCAGCGCTGCCGAAGCCGGCTGCGCCCACGATCGCGCCGGCCGGCGCGTTCGCCCTCACGTCGGAACGTGTGCGCGAGCGGATGGTCGAACGCCTGCGCGCGAACGGCGTGACCGATACGCGCGTGCTGGACGCGATGGCCGCGGTGCCGCGCCACATGTTCGTGGATCCGGGGCTCGCGACGCAGGCCTACGAGGATTCGGCGCTGCCGATCGGCCATCAGCAAACCATTTCAAAGCCGTCGGTCGTCGCGCGCATGATCGAGCTCGCGATGGCCGGCCGCACACTCGAGCGCGTGCTCGAGATCGGCACGGGCTGCGGCTATCAGGCCGCCGTGCTGAGCCACGTGGCACGCGACGTGTATTCGATTGAACGCATCAAGCCGCTGTATGAGCGCGCGAAGCTGAACCTGCGGCCGCTGCGCGTGCCGAACATCCGTCTGCACTATGGCGACGGGCGTGTCGGCCTGCCGTCCGCGGCCCCGTTCGACGCGATCGTGATCGCGGCGGCGGGGCTCGACGTGCCGCAGGCACTGCTCGAGCAGCTCGCGATCGGCGGGCGGCTCGTCGCGCCGGTCGGCGCGCAGAGCGGGCAGCACCAGGTGCTCACGCTCGTCGAGCGCGTCGCGCACGCGCAATGGCGAGAGTCCCGGCTTGATCGCGTTTTCTTTGTCCCTTTAAAATCCGGAGTGATTTGAAACCGATGAGTATGTTGCGCGCGATGCAAAACAACCGATCCCGGGAACCGCTCACGCTCGCCCAGCGCGCGATCTGTGTGGCTGCGTTCTCCACGCTACTGGCCGCCTGTGCGACGCGGCTCGACAACGCGCCCGTCGTCGACCGCTCCGGGTCGCTCGGCACGACCGCCACCGCGCAGCCCGCGGTGCCGCTCGGCCCGCCGCCGCCTGGCTTCTATCGTGTGAAGCCGGGCGACACGCTGTACCGGATTGCGCTTGAGAATGGGCAGAACTATCGCGACATCGCGTCGTGGAACAACCTGGCGAACCCGAACCAGATCGAAGTCGACCAGCTGCTGCGCGTGGCGCCGCCGGGCGGCGCCGCGGTCGCGGGTGCGCCGGCCGCCGCGCCGATCGTCGGTGGCGCGGTCGCGACGGCACCGCTGAGCAGCGGTCCGG
>NZ_JAKWFH010000011.1:0-156674 GCF_029522185.1 Burkholderia sp. IO2
GTGCTGGGCCTCGGCGGCGTGCGGCTCGCATCGGCCGTGCGCCGGCGCGAGAAAGCGCAGGCGCTCGAGGCGCGCGCACCGGCGCAGCGGCCGGCCGAACCGGCGATGGCGCCGGCGTCGGCGCCTGCCGCGCAGCGTGTCGAGCCGGTCGTCGGCCGCCCCGTGGCGCCGGCCGGATCGTCGCCGGCCTCGTCCGGTTCCCGCGCATCGTCGGGCGGCGGCGTCGCCCTCGACGAACGCCCGCCGATGCAGGATTGACCGGCGATGCGTCGCGCGTGCCGCCTGCCGCCCGACGCCGCTGTCCATGCTTTTGACGCAGCGCTCGATGCGCTGCTTTTCTTATTCTCTTCATCCCGTCCGCAGCCATGCACGACAAAATCCTGATTCTCGACTTCGGTTCGCAAGTCACCCAACTGATTGCACGGCGCGTGCGTGAAGCGCACGTCTACTGCGAAATCCATCCGAACGACGTGTCCGACGACTTCGTCCGCGAGTTCGCGCCGAAGGCGGTGATCCTGTCGGGCAGCCACGCGAGCACGTACGAAGACCACCAACTGCGCGCGCCGCAGGCCGTATGGGATCTTGGCGTGCCGGTGCTCGGCATCTGCTACGGCATGCAGACGATGGCCGTGCAGCTCGGCGGCAAGGTCGAGTGGAGCGACCATCGCGAATTCGGCTATGCGGAAATGCGTGCGCACGGCCATACGCGCCTGCTCGACGGCATCGAGGATTTCACGACGGCCGAAGGCCACGGGATGCTGAAAGTGTGGATGAGCCACGGCGACAAGGTGGCCGAGCTGCCGCCGGGCTTCGCGCTGATGGCGTCGACGCCGAGCTGCCCGATCGCCGGCATGGCCGACGAGGCGCGCGGCTACTACGCGGTGCAGTTCCACCCGGAAGTCACGCACACCGTGAAGGGCCGCCAGATCATCGAACGCTTCGTGCTGCAGATCGCCGGCGCGAAGCCCGACTGGATCATGAAGAACCACATCGAGGAAGCCGTCGCGAAGATTCGCGAGCAGGTCGGTGACGAGGAAGTGATTCTCGGCCTGTCGGGCGGCGTCGATTCGAGCGTCGCGGCCGCGCTGATCCATCGCGCGATCGGCGATCAGCTGACCTGCGTGTTCGTCGACCACGGCCTGCTGCGCCTGAACGAAGGCAAGATGGTGCTCGACATGTTCGAGGGCCGCCTGCATGCGAAGGTCGTGCACGTCGATGCATCCGACCAGTTCCTCGGCCATCTGGCCGGCGTGACCGATCCGGAAGCGAAGCGCAAGATCATCGGCCGCGAGTTCGTCGAGGTGTTCCAGGCCGAGGCGAAGAAGCTGTCGAAGGCGAAGTGGCTCGCGCAGGGCACGATCTACCCGGATGTGGTCGAATCGGGCGGCACCAAGACGAAGAAGGCGACGACGATCAAGAGCCACCACAACGTCGGCGGCCTGCCGGAAACGCTCGGCCTGAAGCTGCTCGAGCCGCTGCGCGACCTGTTCAAGGACGAAGTGCGCGAGCTGGGCGTCGCGCTCGGCCTGCCGCCGGAGATGGTGTACCGCCATCCGTTCCCGGGCCCGGGCCTCGGCGTACGGATTCTCGGCGAAGTGAAGCGCGAGTACGCGGACCTGCTGCGCCGCGCGGACGCGATCTTCATCGAGGAACTGCGCGGCACGACGGCAACCGCGCAGGATGCGGCTGCCGGCCTGTGCGGCGAGGCCGATGTCGGCAAGAGCTGGTACGACCTGACGAGCCAGGCGTTCGCGGTGTTTCTGCCGGTCAAGTCGGTCGGCGTGATGGGCGATGGCCGGACGTACGACTATGTGACGTCGCTGCGTGCGGTGCAGACGACCGACTTCATGACTGCGCACTGGGCGCATCTGCCGTACGCGCTGCTCGGCCGCGCGTCGAACCGGATCATCAACGAAGTGCGCGGGATCAATCGTGTGGTGTACGACATCTCGGGGAAGCCGCCGGCGACGATCGAGTGGGAATAAGCTTTCCGGCCGAAGCGGCATCGGTCTCGCCTGCGTTGTTGCGCGTCGTTTGATGTCGCGATAATTCGCAAGCGGGCTGCCGGTTCGGTTGGCGTGCTGCCCCGGTTCACGCGTGGGCAAGAAGCGGCCTGGCGATTGCCAGGCCGTTTTGCGTTAACGCGCGAAGTCGGTCAAGAAGCGCCGTGTTCGCAGTCCCGGACCGGATTCATCACGCACACGCCCGCCCGAGCGACCGCAAATACATCGGCACCTTCGCCTTGGTCGTCGCCTGAACCCGCGACATCAGCGCGTGATCGATCCGATCCAGCCCATAAGTCCGGGAAATATCCTGCTGCAACCGGCACCACAGATGCCCAGCCATCTCGGCATCGACCATCGCACGGTGCGCACGGCCCGATTGCGGCAGCCGCAGCATCTCGACCAGGCTCGACAGGCGGTGACTCCGGGCGTCCGGGTAGATCCGTCTCGCCACCAGCATCGTGCACGCAAACGCATGGTCGGCCGACATGCCGAGCAGCCCCAGTTCCGACTGCCAGAAGCGCTTGTCGAAACCGGCGTTGTGGGCCACGACCGCATGCTTGCCGACGAACGCGGCCGCTTCCTTCATGACTTCGGACGCGGGTGGCGCCGTCGCGATCATGTCGTTCGTGATGCCGGTGAGCGCAACGACGTCGGACGGGATGCGTCTGCCTGCATTCATCAAGCTCTGGAACCGGTCGACGACTTCCCCGTCGCGCAGCAGGATGACGGCAATTTCGGTCGCACGGTCGCCCAGATTCGGTGACAGGCCGGTGGTTTCGAAGTCCAGTACCGCGACGGTTTGCATGGTTGAATTCGGGGGCGTCATCAGAGGGTGTCGAGTTTGGCCCGAGAGGGTAGCATCTTCGGGCGTGCAAACGGCGGATCCGTGGAGCGGCGAGCGGGCCGGCTGCCGATTGACGATAATGAAATCTCGCTCCAGGCCAGTCGGACATGTTGCCGTGACTCAACTGACGCTACCCGGATTCGATGCGCCGCCGCCGGTTCCCGTGCACCGCTTCTTTTTCGCCGTGATGCCGGATACGGCCACGGCCGCGCGCATTGCCGGTATCGCCAAAAGCTTGCAGCAGAAGAAGGACAGTCCGGTGGGCACCGAGCGTCTGCACATCACGCTGGGCTCGCTAGGCGACTTCGCTTACGTGCCGGGCGCTACGCTTGCACGGGCCCGCGCGGTCGCGGACCGCATGGATGGGCCGTCTTTCTCCGTGAGGTTCGACAAGATCATCAGCTTCAACGGGCGGCCCGGTCATCAGCCGCTGGTGCTGACGGGGCGGAACGGTCTGGAAGACTTGATCGACTTTCGACGGCAGTTGCGAGATGCATTGAAACGGGTAGGCGTACCTGTTTTTCCCTCGGGTTTCACCCCGCACGTGACGCTGCTGTATGGCCCGCAGCGGCCGGATGAGTATCGGATCGAGCCGATTACCTGGACCGTGTTCGACTTCGTCCTGGTCGATAGCTGGCTCGGCAAGTCGCACTATGACGTGTTGGGGCGGTGGCCGCTGGCAACCGGCCGCTCCCCGGGATGATCGCGATGTCGTAAGGGCGGTGCCGTTTCAGCGCATCCGGACCAGGCCGGTGCCGCGTTCCGTGCTCGCCCGGACTCCAGCTCAGTCCCGACCACCCCCGCGATAACGAAGATGAAGCAGCGGATAAGGCCGCCCCTGTCCATCGAGTTCCGATCGTCCGCAGCGCTCGAATCCGAGGCGCTCATAAAATCCCGCTGCCGCTTGGTTCTGTTCGTTGACGTCGGTCGACAGGTCGGGATGGCGCTTGAGCGCTTCTTCGACCAGCCGTCGCCCGACCCCCGCACCATGGTGGGCAGGATCGACGAACAGCGCTTCCATGTGGCTGCCGTCGAGCAGCATGAAGCCGATCGGGCGATCGGTCTCGTCGACGGCCAGATCGAGCGGCGCGCCGGGCAGGAACGCGACGACTTCGGATTCGATCGAACGACGATCGTCGTCGCTCAGGAAGTGATGCGTGGCATCGACGGCATGGCGCCAGATATCCAGCACGCGTGTGCCGTCGGCCTTGGTGGATTGTCGAATTCTGATCATGGTTTGACGTGGGGTGATCCGGCGCTCGGCGGGTAGCGGGCGCCAGGATAGATCGAACGCGTCGCGCGCAGGTAGTGCGCCAGCGACGGCAGTGTGTCAGGCGGATGGTGGCCGCGCGTGGCCTAGCGCCGCAGCCCGCTCGATCGCTCGCCGCGCAACGTCGCGCACGCCGGCGCTCATCGGCAAATCGTCGCGGTCGAGTTCGTCGATGCCGAACCAGCGCGCGTCGAGCGCATCGTCGCCGGCGGCCGGCGTGCCGCGCAGCCATCTGCACAGCACGGCGACCATGACGAAATGCTGGCGCACGGCGCCGTGCGCATCGTAATCGAACGCGTCCAGCGCGGTAAAGGCGTCGAGCGCTTCCACGTCGACCGTCGTTTCTTCCGCGATTTCGCGCACGACCGCATCCGCGAACGGCTCGCCCGGCTCGATCTTGCCGCCGGGGAAGCCCCAGCAGCCTGCATCGGGTGGATTCGCGCGGCGCACGAGCAGCACGTCGCGTTCGCGCAGCACGATGCCGATCACCGCGGGAACGGGGCGCAAGGGCGTAGCGTTGCCGGTTGCGGACATGGTCGCGCCTACCTGTCGGTTCGAACGAACGCGGGTACTACGTGTACGCGGCTCATCGCACGTCCCCGGTACGCTGTTCGATCGCGCGGATCACGGCGACCATGTCGGCCGCGCCGTGTCCGGCCCGCTCGGTTTCGCCGTACAGTGCGTGGCAAATGTCCAGCAGCGGCGACGCGATGCCGATGCCGCGCGCGGATTCGGCGACGAGACGCGCATTCTTCAGCACGTCGGTGATCGCGGCCTGCACCGAGAAATCTGCCGCGACGAGCTTGCCGAGCTTCACGCGCGACACGTCGCTCGCCATCGGGCCGGCATTCAGCACGTCGGCGAAGCGCGCGAGATTGATACCGTGGCGTTGCGCGAAGTGCGTGGCTTCGGTGAGACCGGTGACCATCGTGATCAGGAACAGGTTGACGGCGAGCTTCATCGTCAGCGCCGACGGTACGTCGCCGCACACGAAGCTGTCGCGGCACAGCGGCTTCACGAGCGCGCGGACGGCCTCGACGTCGTCCGGCGCGCCGGCCAGCATCACGACGAGCTGACCGGCTTCGGCCGGCTTGCGCGAGCCCGATACGGGCGCCTCGACGTAGCGGCCGGCCGCGGCGGCGATTTCATCGGCGAGCGCGCGGGAATAGTCCGGCGCATTCGTGCCCATGTTGACGATCGTGTGCGCGCCGACCCGGGCGGCAAAAGCGGGCGTGCCGCGTGCGAGGGCGGCATCGATTGCCGCATCGTTCGCGAGCATCAGGATCACGGTGCGGCAGGATGCGAATACGTCGTCGATGTCGTCGGCCACGCGTGCGCCGGCGTCGCGCAGCGCATCGTCGCTGCCGTGCGAACGGCTCCACACGACGAGCGGCGTGCCGGCCCGCGCGAGATTGAGCGCCATCGGCGTGCCCATCACGCCAAGGCCGATGAATCCGACTGCGGTTTGCATGGTGCGGCTCCCACGGTAGGTGGCGACGATCGTGGGCGTCAGTATCGCAGCGTTTTCGCATGCCCGCCATCCGGCCCGCGCGAGCGCGCAAGCCGCGTCGTCGTCGCTACGCGAGGTCCGCCAGGTACGGCCACGGATAAATGCCGCGGGCATGGCCGTCGCCGAACAGGAAGCGGGCACCGTAGCCGAGCGCTTCCACGCCGTCGAGCGTCAGGTCGGGCCGCGCGTCGACGTGGCCGCCGTCGAGCCGGATCTTTCGGCATTCCGCGCATGGGCAACCGCCGCGCAATTGCGCATAGTCGATACGTTGTGACGCGCCGTCGGACCAGCGCAGCGTCAGTGTGCGCGCCGGGTGATCGAGTGCGATTTCGATCGGCGCGATCATCGCGACGCCTCGTCGATCTGGCCGATCGCTATCCGCACGGCCTTGCGGACTTCGGGGTCGCGATCGTCGAGCGCAGCGCTCAGCGCGGGCAGCGTTGCACGGTGGCGCAGTTCGCCGAGCGCAAGCGCGGCTTCCTTGCGCAGGTTGCTGATCGCATGCGAGAGCAGCGCGACGACGGCCGGCGCCGCAGCCGCATCGCGCAATTGCCCGAGTGCGCGCGCGGCGCGCAGGCGCACCTGCCAGTAGTCGTCGTCGAGCGCGGCGACGAGCGGCTCGCGTGCGGTCGCGATGCGCAGCTTGCCGAGCGTAGTCGCCGCTTCCTCGCGCACCTGCCATTCGGCGTCACGCAGCGCCGCGAGCAACGCGGTGACGACGGCGGCGTCGCCCGGCGCCGCAAACCCAATTGCGCCGACCGCGGCGCGCCGCACGTCCGCATCGGCGTCCGTGGTCGCGATGCGGGCGAGCGGCGCCAGCGCGCGGCCGTCCTTGAGCCAGCCGAGCACGACGACCGCCTCAGCGCGTACGGCCGCGGTGCACGCGTCGAGCGCACGCAGCGCGGGCGCGAACGCGCCGGGGTCGCGCAACTCGCGCAAGCCGCGCAGCACGGCGCCGCGTACGAACGGCTCGGGCCGGTCGGCCCATCGGCACAGCACGGCGCCCGATGCCGCGTCCTTCAGTTCGGACAGGCTTTGCGCGGCCGTCGCGCGCACGCTGTCGTCCGGATCGAGCAGCGCGTGGCACAGCGCGTCGACGACATCGGGCTGCTCCCACGCGTCGAGCACGCGCGCGGCCTCGCTGCGTACGTCGGCGGACGGATCGTCGCGCAGCGCCGCGACGAACGACGGCACGAGTTCGGGCGCCTCGAGATCGGCGAGTTCGAGCAGCGCGATGCGGCGCACCGATGCATCGCCTGCGGCGAGGCGCGCGACGAGCGCGGCATGATCGGCGGCCGGCACGCCGGGCAGCGGGAAAGCGGAAGAAGAAGCGGTCATGGAAAAAAGTCGGTACGGTGAATGGGCAGGCACGGGCTCAGGCGGCGTCGCGCAGCAGCGCGAGGCAGCGGCGCTTGATCTCGACGAACGCGGGTTCGGTCGTGCTGTCGTCGGTGCGGGGCCGCGCGAGCGGCACGCGGATGTCGGCGACGATGCGTGCGGGCCGCGGCGACAGCATCAGGATGCGGTCGCCGAGAAACAGCGCTTCCTCGATGTCGTGCGTGACGAACAGCACGGTCGTGCCGATGCGCGACCAGATATCGAGCAGCAGCGTCTGCATCATCCGGCGCGTCTGCGCGTCGAGCGCACCGAACGGTTCGTCCATCAGCAGCACGCGCGGCCGGTTGATCAGCACGCGGGCGATCTCGACGCGCTGCTGCATGCCGCCGGACAGCTGCGAAGGGTAGTGCGCGCCGAAGCCGCCGAGCCCGACGAGTTCGAGCAGCTCGGCCGCCTCGCGGCGGCGCTCGTGCGCGGGCACGCCCTTCATCTTCAGGCCGAACGCGACGTTGTCGATCACGCGCTTCCACGGAAACAACGTGTGCTGCTGGAACACGAGCCCGCGATCGGGATGCGGGCGGTCGACCGGTTCGCCATCGACGACGATCTCGCCGTGCGTGGCCGCGACGTGGCCGGCGAGCGCGCCGAGCAGCGTCGATTTTCCGCAGCCGGACGGCCCGAGCACGCAGACGAATTCGCCGGGCGCGATATCGACGTCGAGCGCATCGAGCGCCGCGAAGCGCGCATGAGGCGGGCCGAGTTCGATCGTCAGCGCACGCACGCCGACACGGCCGGGAGCGGGTGCGGTAATCTCGGCGGTGCTCATGACCGGCCTCCACGCGGCGCGTACCACGGCGTGAGCACCGCGCCGATCCGCTTGACGAGCAGGCTGCTGCCCATCCCGAGCAGGCCGATCAGCGCCATGCCGACCACGATGTCCGGGTAGTTCTGCAGCGTATAGGACTCCCATGTGAAATAGCCGATGCCGTACTGGCCCGCGATCATCTCGGCCGTGACCAGGCAGAACCACGCGGTGCCCATCCCGATCGACAGGCCGGTGAAGATCGACGGCGCGGCGCCGGGCAGGATCACTTCCGCATAGAGCGCGAGGCCACGCGTGCCGAGGCTGCGCGCGGTCGCGACGAGCCGCGGGTCGACGGCTTCGGCGCCGTGCACGGTATTGAGCAGGATCGGGAACAGCGCGCCGACGAACGTGATGAACATCATGCTCAGCTCGGACGATGGAAACATCAGGATCGCGAGCGGAATCCACGCGACGGCCGGAATCGGCCGCAGCATCTCGAGCGGCGGCAGCAGCGTGTCCTCGAGCGCGCGATAGCGGCCGATCGCGAGCCCGAGGCCGATGCCGGCGAACGCCGCCGCGACGAAGCCGGCCAGCACGCGCGTGATGCTCGCGAACAGATGCATCGGCAGCTTCGGCGATTGCAGGAACGAGGCCAGCGCGGGGCCCACGTCGGCCGGCGCGGGCACGTTCGCGAACGTGACGATGCCGAGCGACAGCCGCCAGTGGACGGCCGCCTGCCACAGCGCGATGCAGGCGGCGAGCGATGCGATGCGCCACGCGCGGCGGCGCATCGGTGTCGGGCGGCGGCGTGCGGCGGAATGCGGCGAGCGGGCGTCGGCGGCGCGCGGTGCGTCGGCGTGACGGCGTTTGACGAGGTCGAGGGTGGCAGCCATGCGGAAGTCCGGTGTCGACGAATGGAAAGAGAAGGGCGCGATGCTCAGCGCGCGGCGAGCGCCTGTGCGGTGACGGTCTTCGCGGCCGCGTAGTCGACCACCGCGCCCGATACCTGCTGCGCGTACGCATCGGCGCCCGACTTCAGCAGGAACGCGGTCAGCACGCCGTGTGCGTCTTTCACGTACCACGCCTGGTCGGCGAACAGCTTCAGGCCGCTGCCGTGGTCGTGCACGAACACCGCGCGCACCTTCGCGGACGGGCCGAGCTTGCCGAGCGCCGCAAAGGCGGCTGCGGGGCTCGCATAGTGGCGCACGGCTTCGTCGCCGGCGAGCCAGACCTGCGCGACGTCGTTGAAATCGCGGATCGGCTTGCCGGTCGACGCATCGTTCGCGACGAGCGGCTGCTTGCCGTAGTGTTTCAGCGCCGCGTCGTAGTCGAGCCCGGACGCCTTGAACGCCGCGCGGATATAGCGATCGTCGACGAACGTCGCGGGGTCGGGCGCGGAGTCGGTCTTCTTCAGCAGCTTCAGCGTATCGATCGCCGTCGCGACCGCTTGCCGGTATTCGGGCTTCCACGTCAGGTCGCGGGTCTGGATGCCGAGCGGCCCGTGATACAGGTAGTCGACCGGCGCCTCGATGCCGGTGACTTTCTCGATCAGCAGGCTGTACTTTTCGGGATTCTGCGCGAGCAGGCGGTTCGCTTCGATCGCGGCGCGCAGATAGGCCACCACGATTTCCGGATAGCGCTGCGCGTAGTCCGCGTCGACGAGCGCGCCATGGAAAGTCGGCGCGTGGGTCTGCGCGCCGTCGTAGACCTTGCGCGCGATGCCGCGGTACGGGAACAGGTCGGCGAACGGCACGAAGTCCGCATGCGCGTCGATCTTGTTCGCCTTCAGCGCGCTGCCGGCCACTTCCGGCGCCTGCGTGACGATGTTCACGTCGGTGTCGGGGTTCCAGCCCTGGGCCTTGATCGCGCGCAGCAGCATGCCGTGCGCGGTCGACGCGAACGGCACCGAGATCGTCTTGCCCTTCAGGTCGGCCAGCCCGCGCACCGTCGAATTCGTCGGCACGACGATCCCGTTGCCGCTGCCGTCGATGCTGCCGTCGAGCACCGTGATGAACACACTCTTGCGGCCGGCCTTGCGAAACGCCGCGCCGTTCAGCGCGCCGGGGAAATCGGCCATCGCGCCGAAGTCGAGCTTGCCGGCGACCATCTCGTTGGTCAGCGGCGCGCCGGACGTGAAGTCCTTCCACTGCACGTCGTACTTCACGTCCTGGTACTTGCCGGTGCGCGGCAGGTACTTGTCGAGCAGATGCAGTTCGCGGATCAACAGGCCGCCGGTCGCGCAGTTGATCGTCGTGTCCTGCGTGCCGATCGCGACGCGGATCGTCTCCGCATGCGCGAAACCGGCGGTCGCGACCGCGAGCGACGCGGCGAGCAGGTGAAACATCCGTAGCGTGGTGTTCATGTGTCGTGAGTCCGGTAGGGGGAAGCGGGGCGCGGGTCGGCGCGCCGTGTCAGCGCAGCAGGTAAGGGATGTCGACCTTGACCGCGCCGGTCGGGCAGTCGCGTTCGCACGGCATGCAGTACCAGCATTCGTCGAACTGCATATAGGCCTTGCCCTTGGTGACGTCGATCGCGAGCAGGTCGAGCGGACACACGTCGACGCACACGGTGCAGCCCTTGTCGGCGATGCACAGCGACTCGTCGATCGTCACGGGCGCGCTGCTGCGCTGGAAGATGTCGTGCGGGGTATGGGGCATGGCAAGGTTCCTCAAAGGGCGGCCGCGAGGGCGGCCGGTTCGCGGATGCGCAACTGCGCGTAGGCGCCGCGTTCGTCGTCGGCGAGCGGCACGACGTACGGTTCGACCGGCCGCTTCTCGCTGCGCATCGCGCCCGCGGCGTCCTTGCGCAGCCACGTGTGGCAGAACCATTCGGTATCGTTGCGGTGCGGAAAATCGACGCGGTGGTGGTACAGCCCCCAGCGGCTTTCGGTGCGGAACAACGACGCACGTGCGGCCATTTCCGCGCAGTCGCGGATCGCGCGCACTTCGGCCGCGCGCATCAGCTCGTGCGGATTGTCGGCCTTTATTTCTTCGATATCCTCAATAATTCCGTCAAAACGTTGCAGCCCGATTTCCATCTTGCGCGTCACCTTCGGCGGTTGCAGGTAGTCGTTCACCATGCGGCGCAGCTTGTACTCGACCTGCGCCGGCGCCAGCCCGCGCTCGCGCAGCAGCGGCGCGAGCACGCGGGTACGCTCGGCATCGACCTGTTGGTCGTCCACCGGCGCGTGGTCGCGGCCGGCCACGTCATCGGCCGCGTTTTGTCCGGCGAACCAGCCGTACGTGAATGCGCCGAGCATGTAGTTGTGCGGGACGGCCGCCATGTCGCCGGCTGCGTACAACCCCGGCACGGTCGTCTCCGCGCGTGCGTTCACGTACACGCCCGATGCGCTGTGGCCGCTGCAGAAGCCGATTTCGGAGATGTGCATCTCGACCATCTGGCTGCGGTAGTCGGTGCCGCGCCCGGCATGGAAGCGTCCACGGCTCGGCCGTTCGTTGGTATGCAGGATCTGCTCGATGGTTTGGATCGTTTCTTCCGCGAGATGGTCGAGCTTCAGGAACACGGGGCCGTTGCCGCTCTGCAGTTCCTGGTAGAACTCCCACATCATCTGGCCGCTCCAGTAGTCGCATTCGATGAAGCGCTCGCCCTTGCCATTCGCGGTGAAGCCGCCGAGCGGGCCGGTCACGTACGCGCAGGCCGGGCCGTTGTAATCCTTGATCAGCGGATTGATCTGGAAGCATTCGAGGTTCGCGAGCGCGGCGCCCGCGTGATAGGCCATCGCATAGCCGTCGCCCGCGTTGGTCGGGTTCTCGTACGTGCCCATCAGGTAGCCCGATGCCGGCAGGCCGAGGCGGCCGGCCGCGCCGCAGCAGAGGATCACCGCCTTCGCGCGGATCACGTGGAAGTCGGCGGTGCGGCAGTCGAAGCCGAGCACGCCGCTCGCGCGGCCCTGCGCGTCGGTCAGCACGCGCGTCGCGACGATCCGGTTCGTGATCGCGATGCGGGCGCGCTTCAGTTGCCGGTACAGCACCTTCTTGATGTCGTGGCCTTCCGGCATCGGCAGCACGTACGAGCCCATGTGGTGAACCTTCTTCACCGCGTAATCGCCGGTGCCGTCCTTCTCGAACTTCACGCCCCAGCGGTCGAGCTGCTCGATCGTCGTGAAGCTGTGCGTCGCGTATGCGTACACGGCCTCTTGATCGACGATCCCGTCGTTGGCGATCGTGATCTCGCGCGTGTATTGCTCGGGCGTCGCATGACCGGGAATCACCGCGTTGTTCAGGCCGTCCATCCCCATCGAGATCGCGCCGCTGCGTTTCACGTTGGCCTTCTCGAGCAGCAGCACGCGCAGCGACGGATCGCGCTCCTTCGCCTTGATGGCCGCCATCGGGCCGGCCGTGCCGCCGCCGACCACGACGATGTCGTATTCATGCACATGGGTATTCATCGCGGGTTCCTTGCAGGTTTGCGCGCCTTCTGCCGGTCGACGCGCAACCGGTACTGGAAGGCGTCGCCGCGGAAGTAGAGGTATTCGTAGTCGATCGGCGCGCCCGACGCGTCGTGCGTGAGGCGCTCGATGCGCAGCACGGGGCTGCTTTCCTCGACGTGCAGCGCGTCGACGATTTCGTCGTCCGCGAGGATCGCGTCGATCGACACGTCGGCATGGCCGAGCGGGATGCCGCAGTCGTTCTCCAGGATCAGGAAGATGTCGCGGGTCGCGAGATCGGCGCCGGCGAGGCGCTTGCCGAGCGCTTCCGGCACCCAGGTCTGTTCGAGCGACACGGGTTCGCGGTTCAGCAGCCGCACGCGATGGATCTCGACGAGCGGCGCGCCTTCGGGCACGTTCAGCTTCGTCGCGAGATGGCGATCGGCCTTCACCGTGCGCAGGCTGCGCAACTGGTTGACGATCTCGTAACCCATCGACGACATCGCCTCGGCGAACCCCTGCAGCGACGTCACGTTCTGGAACGCCTTCGGCTTCGACACGAACGTGCCCTTGCCGTGCAGCTTGAACAGCAGGCCTTCCTTCTGCAGGTCGCCGAGCGCCTGGCGCACCGTGATGCGGCTGACGTCGAACATCGCGCAGAGCTCGTGCTCGGACGGCATCCGGCTGTGCGGCGCGTAGGTGCCGTCGAGGATGCGCGCGCGCAGCGTGTCCTTGATCTGCACGTAGAGCGGGGCCGCGGACAGCGGCACGACGTTGGGTGGGGGCATCGGTCAACTTGTTATGACAAGATGGGACGAGTGTAGCCAGCGCGATGGCGCGCCCCAACCAACTATTTGTGATTTCGAATTTCCGGTTGCGGAAAAGCGGGGCGGCAGGCGGCGCGGCGGGCGGGTGATCCGGCCCTTGCGAGCCGTGCGGCATCGTCGACAATAAAAAAGCGCGGTTTCGTGCGCCGCGCGTGTCGATTTCCCGCTGCGTCGCCCGTCGTATCGATATCGACCGGGCAGTGCGCCGCGCCAGGCGGCCGCCACCCGGCTTCCGCGATTGGCGCAACGAACGAGGAGAGACCCCATGACACGCCACATGCCGGATTCCCGATACCGCTGGGTGATCGTCGCCGCGGGCGGCCTGATGGGCTGCGTCGCGATCGGCGCGATGTTTTCGTTACCGGTGTTCCTGCGATCCATTGCGCGCGATACGGGCTGGTCGATGACCGGTATTTCCGCCGCGATGACGCTCGGTTTCATCGCGATGGCGTTTGCGAGCATGGCGTGGGGCAGCCTGTCGGACCGCGTCGGCACGCGGCCGGTCGTGATCGCGGGCGCCGTGCTGCTGTCGGCGAGCCTGGCGCTGGCGAGCCGCGCGCCGTCGTTGCTCGTGTTCCAGTTGACCTTCGGCCTGGCCGTCGGCAGCGCGACGGCCGCGATATTCGCGCCGATGATGGCGTGCGTGACCGGCTGGTTCGACACGCACCGCAGCCTCGCGGTGTCGCTGGTGTCGGCCGGCATGGGGATGGCGCCGATGACGATGGCGCCGCTCGCCGCCTGGCTCGTGTCGGTGCGCGACTGGCGCACGTCGATGCTGCTGATTGCCGCGCTGGCGGCCGCCGTGATGATTCCGGTGTCGCTGCTGGTGCGCCGGGCGCCCGCGCTCGACGCGGCCCCCGCGCACGCGGCGCCTGCGGCCGGCGGCGCGCCCGCCGCGATGTCGGTCGCGGATGCGCTGCGCTCGCCGCAGTTCATGGTGCTGCTGCTGACCAATTTCTTCTGCTGCGCGACGCATTCCGGCCCGATCTTCCATACGGTCAGCTACGCGGTGACCTGCGGGATTCCGCTGATCGTCGCGGTGTCGATCTACAGCGTCGAAGGGCTGGCGGGGATGGGCGGCCGGATCGCGTTCGGGCTGCTCGGCGATCGCCTCGGCGCGAAGCGCATGCTGGTGGCGGGGCTGCTCGCGCAGGCGCTCGGCGCGCTCGGCTACTACTTCGTGCGCACGCTCGACGGCTTCTACGCGGTCGCGACGCTGTTCGGCTTCATCTATGCAGGCGTGATGCCGCTGTATTCGGTGCTCGCGCGCGAGAATTTCCCGCTGCGGATGATGGGCACCGTGATCGGCGGCTGCGCGATGGCGGGCAGCCTCGGGATGGCCACGGGCCCGGTCGCGGGCGGGCTGATCGTCGATGCGTTCGGCAGCTACGGCTGGCTGTACCTCGGGTCGTTCGCGATCGGGATCGGCGCGTTCCTGATCGCGACGATGTTCCGCCCGTTCGCGAAAGCGCGGCCGGAAACGGTGACTGCGTAATCGGGCCACGTCATCGAATGCGACGGCGGAAGTGGCGGCGGTGGGCGTTTTCGCCGGGTCGACAGGGGCCGATCGTCTCGTCGCGAATTAAAAAATGGGTCCGGGCAGCGCATGCGTTTGGAAGCGTGCGAACGGCGCTTAGCCTGCTGCGGCGCAGCAGAGCGGCAACTGACGGCGATCGGCGCGCATGCGCAGCGATTCGGCCCCTAAAAAACGCAATATCGAGCATATATTCGAAGGGCCTGTCATACCGGCGTCACCCTGCTAGAATTCGGCCTGCCGCATTGTTCCGATTGACTGATGAGATTGCTTGACGCCCTGGTCGAACAACGTATTGCCGCCGCCGCCGCGCGGGGCGAGTTCGACGATTTGCCGGGTACCGGCGCGCCGCAGGCGCTGGATGACGACCTGCTCGTGCCCGAGGAGGTGCGGGTGGCCAACCGTATCCTGAAGAACGCGGGCTTCGTGCCGCCGGCCGTCGAGCAACTGCGCGCGCTGCGCAATCTGCACGACGAAGTGCAGGCGGTCAGCGACCGTGCCGCGCGTTGCCGGCTGCAGGCGAAGATCCTCGCGCTCGACATGGCGCTGGAATCGCTGCGCGGCGGCCCGATGGTGATGCCGCGCGACTACTGCCGGCGCATCGCGGAACGCCTGTGCGAGCGCGGGCTCGACGACGCGTCCGCCGAAGCGGGGACGATGTGACGTCCGACGCGCTGCACGACGCAGCCCGCTCGGCAGCCGCCCCGGCCGTTGAACCCGTCGCCGATTCTCCCGTTCACGAAGCCGCGCCTATCTCGGCGCGCGACCTCCATTTCATGCGTCTTGCGCAAGCCGCCGCCGAAGAGGCGCGTGCGGCGGGCGAAGTGCCGGTCGGCGCGGTGCTCGTGCGCGGCGACGAAGTGATCGCACGCGGCTTCAATCATCCGATCGGCGGGCACGACCCGTCCGCGCATGCCGAAATGGCCGCGCTGCGCATGGCCGCGCAGCAGTTGCAGAATTACCGGATGCCGGGCTGCGAGCTGTACGTGACGCTCGAGCCATGCCTGATGTGCGCCGGCGCGATCATGCACGCCCGCATCGCGCGGGTCGTCTATGGCGCGGCCGACCCGAAGACGGGCGCGTGCGGCAGCGTGATCGACGCATTCGCGAATCCGCAGCTGAACCACCACACCGAAGTGACGGGCGGCGTGCTCGCCGACGAATGCGGCGCCGCGCTGAAGTCGTTCTTCGCCGAGCGCCGTCGCGCGTTGCGCGAGGCACGGCTCGCCCGCGACGCCGAATCCGGCGCGTCATAGACGCCGCCGCGCCCGTCGTTCCGCGCGCGCACGGTTTCCGTGAACCGGACCCGGTTCGGACCCTCTAAGCAGGTTTGACGATCCCGATACCTTTCGCCATGTCCTTCCAGCCCGCCGCGTCCTACACCATCCGCCTGCTGGCGCCGTCCGGCTATCCGCACGACCCCGACGCGATCAACCGCGCGCTCGAGCGCCTCAGCACCGCGCAGCAGCGCATCGAGAACATCGAGGCGACGCAGCGGCGCTTCCAGCGCTTCGGCGGCACCGACGGCGAGCGCGCAGGCGACCTGAACCGCCTCGCGGATCCCGAGCGGCCGCTGCCGGACATCGCGCTCGCGGTGCGCGGCGGCTACGGCGCCGCACGCATCCTGCATGGGCTCGACTATCGCGGCCTCGAGCGCCGGCTGCGCGACCAGCCGGTCGCGCTCGTCGGTCACAGCGACTTCACGGCGATCCAGCTGGCGCTGTACGCGAAGGCGCGCATCAAGACGTTCGGCGGCCCGATGCTGTCGGCCGACTTCGGCGCCGAAACGCCGAGCGACTTCACGATGCGGCATTTCTGGCAGACGCTGACGCAGCCGAGCACGACGATCGTCGCCGACGCACCGCAGGTGCAGGCGGTGAACGTGACCGGCACGCTGTGGGGCGGCAACCTGGCGATCCTCACGTCGCTGGTCGGCACGCCGTACATGCCCGACATCGAGGGCGGCATCCTGTTCATCGAGGACGTCAACGAGCAGCCGTTCCGGATCGAGCGGATGATCTATCAGCTGCATCTGTCGGGGCTGCTCGCACGCCAGCAGGCGCTCGTGCTCGGCCAGTTCACCGGCGCGCGGCCGTTCGAGTACGACAACGGCTACGACATGCAGGCGATGATCGACCAGGTGCGCGCGGTGGTCGGGATTCCGGTCGTCACGGGGCTCCAGTTCGGCCACGTGGCCGACCTGCTGACGCTGCCGTTCGGCGCGCAGGCGCAACTGGTCGCGAATGCGCACGGGTTCCGGCTCACGGTGTCGGACTATCCGCATCTCGGCTGATGCCGGCGCGATCGATCGAAAGGCGGGTTTTCCCGCCTTTTTCTTCATGTAAACGCGCAACTAACGGTCCATATTTTTCGTCGACGTCCACGCGACTTTCGCCCGTCTGTGCACCATTTTTGTCAACAAAATGGCCGGAAGGGTATACGACGAGAAGGGCCTCCGTATTGCCTGTCAGGCTTGTCGTGCATGGAATTCGTGCGCACTGCACCGAATGGAGACATGCCGGCGCACGCCGATTGTGCGGAATCCTGCAAAAGAATTGTTGACAATCTTTGTGTCCGCCCTAGGATGAGGACCATCACACGATGCAGATCATGAACGAGCCCGATTCCTCTCCGTCCGGTGCAGCCGGTCCCGAAGCGATCGCCGAGCGCATCCGCACGGCGATCCTCGAGCATCGGCTCGCGCCCGGCGCGAAGCTGACGGAGGCGCAGCTCTGCGACGTGTTCGGTGTGAAGCGCGGGACGATCCGCCAGGCGCTCGCGCAGCTCGCGACCGACAAGCTGGTCGACCTCGAGCCGAACCGCGGGGCGTTCGTCGCGAGCCCGACGCTGCAGGACGTGCACGAAGTGTTCGAGATGCGCCGGATCATCGAGCTGGCCGTGGTCGAGCGGCTCGCCACCGGCCCCGGCGCCAGGCGCTTGAAGGGCGTCGCCGCGCTGATCGACAAGGAGCGCAAGGCGTTCGAGCGGCACGACTTCGCCGCGTGGATCCGGCTGTCTGGCGAATTCCATACGGCGCTCGCGACGCTGATGGGCAATGCGACGCTCAGCGAGTGCCTCGAAGGGCTCGTCGCACGCTCGACGCTGATGTCGGCGCTGTACGAATCGCACGGGCGCAGCCCGTGCTCGTGCGACGACCACGACGAGATCCTCGCCGCGCTGGAGGCGGGCGATCCGAAGCAGGCGGTGACGCTGATGGCGCGCCACCTGCAGCATGTCGAACTGAAGATGCTGGACCGGCCCGCGCAAGGGCAGGTCGATTTGCGCGAAGTGTTCGGCGGCGCCTGAGCGGCGACGCGAACCCGGCCGCGCGCCACAGAACGAGCGAAATGCGGGCCCGCGGTGTTTGCCGCGGGCCGCTGGTCCGACTCCGGGCGACGATCCGGAGCGATATCGATGACGGTGGAGCGGCCTTCCGGCCGCGTCAAGGAGAAGTCATGGCTCAGTTCAGTGTGGCGCACGACAGCGCCTATCCGGCGGAAGAAGGCGGCGAGGGCGGCGGTCCGGCGTTGCCGGATGGTTACAGCGAACGTCTGTACAACGAAGATTTGGCACCCCTTAAAAATCAGACATGGGGCTCGTACAACATCTTCGCGTTCTGGATGTCGGACGTGCACAGCGTCGGCGGCTACGTGTTCGCGGGCAGCCTGTTCGCGCTCGGGCTGACGAGCTGGCAGGTGCTGATCGCGCTGATCGTCGGCATCGGCCTCGTGAACGCGCTGTGCAACCTGATCGCGCGGCCGAGCCAGCAGATCGGCGTGCCGTATCCGGTCGCGTGCCGCGCGACGTTCGGCGTGCTCGGCGCCAACGTGCCGGCCGTGATCCGCGGGCTGATCGCGATCGCGTGGTACGGCATCCAGACTTATCTTGCGTCGAGCGCGCTCGTGATCGTCGTGCTGAAATTCTTCCCGCAATGGCTGCCGTATGCGGACGTCCATCGCTACGGCTTCCTCGGGCTGTCGGCGGTCGGCTGGGCCGGCTTCATGCTGTTGTGGGTGCTCCAGGCGTTCGTGTTCTGGAACGGGATGGAGACGATCAAGAAGTTCATCGACTTCGCGGGCCCGGCTGTCTACGTCGTGATGTTCATCCTCGCCGGCTACATGGTGTGGCGCGCGGGCTGGCGCAACATCGGCATCAACCTCGGCGGCGTCAAGTATCACGGCGCGGAAGTGATTCCGGTGATGATCACCGCCGTGTCGCTCGTCGTGTCGTACTTCTCCGGGCCGATGCTGAACTTCGGCGATTTCTCGCGCTACTGCCGCTCGTTCGGCGAAGTGAAGCGCGGCAATTTCTGGGGGCTGCCGGTCAACTTCCTCGCGTTCTCGCTGGTCACGGTGATCACGACGGCCGCGACGCTGCCGGTGTTCGGCGAACTGATCACCGACCCGGTCGAGACGGTCGGCCGCATCGACCATCCGACCGCGGTGATCCTCGGCGCGCTGACGTTCACGATCGCGACGATCGGCATCAACATCGTCGCGAACTTCGTGTCGCCCGCGTTCGATTTCTCGAACGTCGCACCGCGCCTGATCAGCTGGCGCGCGGGCGGGATGCTCGCGGCCGTCGCGTCGATCTTCATCACGCCGTGGAACCTGTTCAACAACCCGGCCGTGATCCACTACACGCTCGACGTGCTCGGCGCGTTCATCGGCCCGCTGTACGGCGTGCTGATCGCCGACTTCTACCTCGTCAAGCGCGGCCGCCTCGTGCGCGACGACCTGTACACGATGTCGGAAAGCGGCAGCTACTGGTACACGGGCGGCGTGAACCGCCGCGCGCTCGCCGCGCTGTTGCCGGCCGCGGTGATCGCGGTGGCCTGCGTGATGGTGCCGGGCTGGCAGGGTGTCGCGAATTTCTCGTGGTTCATCGGCGCGGGGCTCGGCTTCGTGTTCTACCGGCTGCTCGCGAGCGCGAAGGCGTAAGGAGCGTGCGATGAAGATCCGACTGATCAATCCGAACACGACGCAGCGGATGACCGACGCGATGGGCCGCTGCGCGCGCGAGGTCGCGGCCGCCGGCACGGAGATCGTCGCCGTGAGCCCGCCGATGGGGCCGCCGTCGATCGAAGGATATTACGACGAGGCGCTCGCGACGCCGGGCCTCCTCGCGGAGATCGCGCAGGGCGAGCGCGACGGCTGCGACGCATACGTGATCGCGTGTTTCGGCGATCCGGGCCTGTACGCCGCGCGCGAGCTCGCGCGCGGGCCGGTGATCGGCATCGCCGAGGCCGCGATGCATGCGGCGAGCGTGCTCGCGCCGGGCTTCTCGGTCGTCACGACGCTCGCGCGCACCTGCGGGATGGCGTGGCACCTCGCGGAGCGCTACGGGATGAAGCGGTTCTGCCGCAACGTGCGCGCGACCGACGTCGCGGTGCTCGAACTCGACCGGCCCGGCTCGGCCGCGCGCCGGATCATCGTCGACGAATGCCGGCGCGCGCTCGACGAGGACGGCGCCGACGCGATCGTGCTCGGCTGCGCGGGGATGGCCGAATTCGCGCACGAGGTCGAGCAGCAGATCGGCGCGCCGGTGGTCGAGGGCGTCACGGCGGCCGTGAAGTGGGCCGAGGCGCTGGTCGCGCTGCGCCTCGCGACCGCGAAACGCGGCGACTACGCGCGGCCGCTGCCGAAGCGCTACGACGGCGCGTTCGCCCGCTTCAGCCCGTCGGACGGGGATGCGGCGGAACCGGTCCCGAATTTGCCGCAACCGCACATACACACCGTCTGACACGCACTATCTGCGCCGCTGTATGGGCGCGTATGAACCTTTTCGCTACACTGGGCCGTCATCGCATCGGCTTGTGCGGCCGGCCTCCGGCACCGCGCGGTCGATGCGAACCCATTATTTCAGCCCGCTCATTCAGCCCGTTTTCGTTGCACTTCGAACCATGTCACTCGATCCCAACTATCCTCGCGACCTGATCGGCTACGGCCGCCATCCCGTTCAGGCGAACTGGCCGGGGCGCGCCCGCGTCGCCGTGCAATTCGTGCTGAACTACGAGGAGGGCGGCGAGAACTGCGTGCTGCACGGCGATCCGGGCTCCGAGCAGTTCCTGTCCGAAATCGTCGGCGCGGCCGCGTATCCGGACCGCCACATGAGCATGGAGTCGATCTACGAATACGGGTCGCGGGCCGGCGTGTGGCGCATCCTGCGCGAATTCGAGAAGCGCGGGTTGCCGCTGACGGTATTCGGCGTCGGCATGGCGATCGAGCGGCATCCGGAACTCGCGCGCGCCTTCGTCGAGCTCGGCCATGAGATCGCATGCCACGGCTGGCGCTGGATCCACTACCAGAGCATGGCGCCGGAGCTCGAAGCCGAGCACATGCGCCTCGGGATGGAGGCGATCGAGCGCGTGACGGGCGAGCGCCCGCTCGGCTGGTATACCGGCCGCGACAGCCCCAATACGCACCGCCTGGTCGCCGAATACGGCGGCTTCCTGTACGACTCCGACAACTACGGCGACGACCTGCCGTTCTGGATGGACGTCGAAGTGTCGGGCGGCCGCACGTCGCCGCAACTGATCGTGCCGTACACGCTCGACACGAACGACATGCGTTTCGCGACGCCGCAGGGCTTCAACACCGGCGACCACTTCTTCGACTACTTGCGCGACGCATTCGACGTGCTGTACGCGGAAGGCGACGAGGCGCCGAAGATGCTGTCGATCGGCATGCACTGCCGACTGCTCGGCCGGCCGGGCCGGTTCCGCGGGCTGCAGCGTTTCCTCGATCACATCGAGAAGCACGATCGCGTATGGGTGACGCGCCGTGTCGATATCGCGCGTCACTGGCGTGAACATCATCCGTATCAGCCCAATCATCGAAACGAAGGGAAAGCATGAAGGCGATGCGCTACACGTTGGAGCAACTGAACACGATGGCGCCGAGCGCATTTGTCGCGGCGCTGTCGGGGATTTTCGAACATTCGCCGTGGGTGGCCGAAGTCGCCGCGGGCGAGCGGCCGTTCGCGAGCATCGACGCGCTGCACAAGACGATGTCGGGCGCGGTGGAAAACGGCGGCGAAGTGCGCCAGCTCGCGCTGATCAACGCTCACCCGGAGCTGGCCGGCAAGGCCGCCGTGCGCGGCGAGCTGACGGCCGAGTCGACCCGCGAACAGAGCGGCGCAGGCCTCGACCAGTGCACGCAGGAAGAATTCGACAAGCTGCTGACGCTGAACCGCACGTATCGCGAGAAGTTCGGCTTCCCGTTCATCCTCGCAGTGCGCGGTTATGATCGCCACGGCATCATCGCGAATTTCGAGTCGCGCGTGAATCATTCGCGCACCGAGGAACTGCGCACGAGCCTCGACCAGATCTACCGGATCGCGCGCTTCCGCCTCGACGACCTGATCGACGCCTGACACCGCAATACGGCCTGCTGCGTCGCAGCGGCCTGATCGCCTCACTGAAACAAGGAAACATCATGGCTGTTCCGCTTCTCGATCCGAACGCACCCGATTTCACGCGGCGCTACGTGAATCTTGCCGACCCGCGTCTCGGTGCGCAGGCGCTCGAGGCCAGCGACGACTTCTTCGCGCCGAAGGACCGGATGCTGAACCCCGAGCCGGCCGTCTTCATTCCCGGCAAGTACGACGACCACGGCAAGTGGATGGACGGCTGGGAAACGCGCCGCAAGCGTACGACCGGCTACGACTGGTGCATCGTCAAGCTCGCGCGCCCGGGCGTGATCAAGGGCTTCGACATCGACACGAGCCATTTCACCGGCAACTTCCCGCCGGCCGCGTCGATCGAGGCCGCGTTCGTGGCCGACGGCGCGCCGACGCATGCGACCGAGTGGGTCGAGATCGTGCCGTCGACGACGCTGCAGGGCAACAGCCATCACTACGTCGAAGCGCACGACGCACGGGCGTTCACGCATCTGCGCGTGAACATCTACCCGGACGGCGGCATCGCGCGCCTGCGCGTGTACGGCCAGCCGCAGCTCGACTGGGCCGGCGCGAGCGCGACCGAGCAGTTCGACCTCGCGGCGATGGAAAACGGCGGTTACGTGGTGGCCGCGAACAACCAGCACTTCGGCGTCGCGTCGAACCTGCTGCTGCCGGGCCGCGGCGTGAACATGGGCGACGGCTGGGAAACCCGCCGCCGCCGCGAGCCGGGCAACGACTGGGCGATCATCGCGCTCGCGCAGCCGGGCGTGATCCGCAAGATCGAAGTCGATACCGCGTTCTTCAAGGGCAACTATCCGGATCGCTGCTCGATCCAGGCCGCGTACGTGTCGGGCGGCACGGACAGCTCGCTGATCACGCAGTCGATGTTCTGGCCGGTGCTGCTCGGCGAACAGAAGCTGCAGATGGACAAGCAGCACTACTTCGAACAGGACATCGCGTCGCTCGGCCCCGTCACGCACGTGCGACTGAACATCATTCCGGACGGCGGCGTGTCGCGCCTGCGTCTGTGGGGGACGCTCGACAAATGAAGACGCTTGCCATCGAACCGCTGACCAAGGAAGCCTTCGCGCCGTTCGGCGACGTGATCGAAACGGAAGGGGCGAAGCAGATCCCGATCAACCTCGGCACGACGATCCGCTTTCACGATCTCGCGAAAGTCGACGTGACCGATGAAGGCGGCCGCACGCTCGTCAACCTGTTCCGCGGCCAGCCGCGCACGCTGCCGTTCGAAGTGAAGATGCTGGAGCGGCACCCGCTCGGCAGCCAGGCGTTCGTGCCGCTGAACGACCAGCCGTATCTCATCGTCGTCGCGCCCGCGGGCGATCTCGACCCGGCGAAGATCCGTGCGTTCGTGACGAGCGGCTGGCAGGGCGTCAACTACGCGAAGGGCGTGTGGCATCACCCGCTGATCGCGCTCGGCGGCGTCAGCGACTTCATCGTCGTCGATCGCGGCGGCGACGGCCTGAACCTGAACGAGCAGGATCTGCCGGAATCGCTGTGGCTCACCGAGGATGCACTGGATGCGGTGACGGCCTGAGTCAGGCCGATCCGATCGTCCTCCCGTCGAAACCCGCGCGGCCTGCGCGGGTTTTTTCATGGACGCTCGCCTGCGCGCGAATCAGATGGACGAGGACTGGCGCATCGCGCGCGAACCCTGGCCGCCGCGCCGCCGGCTGGCGACCGGCGCATGCTGCGCCATCAGCTCGGCCACCCAGTCGACGAACACGCGCAGCTTCGCGCTGACGTGCCGGTTCGGCGGGAAGGCGACGTACATCGGCATCGGTTCGAGTTGCCATTGCGCGAACAGCGGCACCAGTTCGCCGTTCGCGCGATACGCGGCGGCCATGTAGTCGGGCAGCCACAGGATGCCGAGCCCCGCGAGGCCGGCTGCGAGGTACGCATTGCCGTCGTCGACCGCGAGCACGTAGCGCCCACGCACGTGGACCTGCTCGCCGTCGCATGCCATCGCGAACGGCAGCGTCTTGCCGGTGCGCGCCCACAGAAAGCCCACGACGCGATGATGCGCGTCGTCCAGTTCGGCCGGATGCGACGGCGTGCCGGCGCGCGCGAGATAGGCGGGCGATGCGTACACGCCGAGCCGCAGGTCGCCGATGTGGCGCGCGACCAGCGAGCGGTCGGTCAGCTCGCCGCCGCGCACGACGCAATCGACGTTCTCGCCGATCACGTCGACCACGCGGTCGCTCACGCCCATGTCGAGCTGGATGTCCGGATGGCGCGCATGAAACGCGGGTAGCGCGGGGATCAGGATCAGGCGCGCGAACGGGCTCGGCACGTCCACCCGCAGCCGCCCGCGCGGCGACGCCGACGCCGCGGACAGGCTCGTTTCGGCATCGTCCATGTCGGCCAGCAGCCGCACGACACGTTCGTAGTACGCGGCGCCGTCGGCCGTGACGACGACCTTGCGGGTCGTGCGGTTGAACAGCTTCACGCGCAGCCGCGCTTCGAGCTGCTGCACCAGTTGCGTGACGGTGGTGCGGCTCATGTGCAGCGTGTCGGCTGCCTTCGTGAAGCTGCCGGCTTCCACCACGCGGGCGAACGCCTGCATTGCGTCGAATCGATCCATCGGGTCGGGGCTCCGCGTCGGTCGCAGGATTGTTTGGGATGTGCAAACAGTGTTGGACAGGGTTGCCGGTTTATCCGCCGCGCAACGGTCCTTAAAGTGCCTTCATCGTTGAGCACGGGCATGCCGCCCAAGACCGATGGAGGTGTCGAATGGCAAAGCGTAGCGCAGTTTTTCCGCCGGGTCGCCAGGCGCTGTACGACCGCAACCGTTATTCGCCGGCGCTGCGCGCGAACGGCTTCCTGTTCGTATCCGGGCAGGTGGGCAGCCGCGAGGACGGCTCGCCCGAGCCGGAACTGGGCGCGCAGGTGCGCCGTGCGTTCGACAACCTGAATGCGGTGCTGCGCGCGGCCGGCTGCACGTTCGACGACGTCGTCGACGTGACGGTGTTCCTCGTCGATCCCGAAGCGACGTTCAAGCGGGTCTGGGAGATCGTGCCCGAATACTGGGGCGACGCACCGCATCCGACGCTGACCGCCGTCGGCGTGACCTGGCTGTATGGGTTTCAGTTCGAGATCAAGGTGATTGCGCGGCTGCCGGAGACGGGCGACGCATGAGCATTCGGCGCCTGGGTTTCAGCTTGGCGTGCATCACGGCGCGACGGCCGGCTCGTGTTCATACGCGCGATGCAGCAGCGCGACGAACGACGACGAATCGGGCAGCGTCGCCGTGCCGAGCCGGCGCACCGCGATGGCCGGCGTCCATGAATTCATCACGACGGCGCCGGCCAGTGACGGCAGGTCGGCCGGCCTGACTTCACGATCGTGCTGCGCGACGCCGAGGCGTGCCAGTTGCCGCCGCAGGATGCCCATCGTGACACCGCCGAGCATGCCGGCCACCGGCCACACGACCGCGTCGCCGGTCCAGAACGCCAGATTCCAGATCGAGCCTTCGCTGATGCGCCCGTGGCGATCGATGAACGCCGCATCGTCGAAATCCAGTGAGACCGCGCGGCGCAGAAAGTGCGTTTTCGCGACTTCGCCGACGTGCTTGATCGCCGGCAGCACGCGCTCGTAGTCGAACAGCGCGAGATCGAGTGGGCCTGCGGGCCCCGACGACGGCGCCGCGGTGCGCACCAGCACGTCGAGCGTTTCATCGGCGCGCGGCGCGACGAATTCGCCGCTCGTCGCATGAACGGTCGCGGTCAGCGACAGCGCCGATGGCGCGTGCTCGAGCGCGGCGTGCAGGAACGTGCGCATTCGTGCGTCGGGCAGCGCCTGCCCGAACAGTGCATTCGATGCTTCGCGCAGCCGGGCGAGATGCAGGTCGAGGCCGCGCACGCGCCCGTCGCGGACCTGCATCGCGGTGAAATGCGCGTGGCCCGCGAAGGCCAGCGCGGCGAGTGCATCCGGCGCGGTGGTCGTGCCGTTGAGTTGAGTGACGGACGGGAACGATACGGCGGTCATCGGCAAATCTCCGGGTTCGGCCGCGGGCACGGGGCGGCGCGCGGCATCTTCAAGAACGGCTATTGTTTGCTCATTGATGGCGTCATGAAAAACGAGTAGTTTTCGGACGGTCATCAAATTCCTTTTGAAGATCGATGGAACGCATGTGGCCCGGTACGCGCGCGCTGAGGACGTTCGATGCAGCGGCGCGGCACCTGAATTTCTCGCGGGCGGCCGACGAGGTCGGGTTGACGCCGGCCGCCGTCAGTCACCAGATCAAGGAAATCGAAGCGCAACTCGGCATGGACCTGTTCGTCCGTACGAGCCGCAGCATCCGGCTGACGCCCGCCGGCGTCGTGCTGGCCGGCGCGGCCGCCGACGCGCTGGCGGGCCTGCAACGTGCGACCGCACGGGCGCGCCGCCTCGCGCGCGAGCAGACCGAACTGCGCGTGTCGGTCGGCGCACGCTTCGCGACGCACTGGCTGCTGCCGCGCCTGCCGCGTTTCAGGGCCGCCCATCCCGCGCTCGAACTCACGTTCGACATCACCGATCGCCTGCGCGATTTCGCCGACGACGATGTGGACGTCGCGATCCGCTTCGGCACCGGGCGTTACCGCGATGCAGGTGCGCAGCGCCTGTTCGGCACGTCGGTCGTCGCGGTCTGCAGCCCGGCGCTGCTGTCGGCCGGGCAGCCGCCGCGCGTGCCGCGCGACCTGCTGCGCTACACGCTGTGCCACGCCGACTGCGAAGTCGACGGCGTGCGCTGGCCGCGCTGGTCGGCATGGATGACGGCAGCCGGGGTCGCAGGTTTCGACGACAGCCGGTGCGTCGCGTTTCCGGATTCCAGCCACGTCGTGCAGGCCGTGGCGGACGGCGCGGCGGTCGGGCTGGCCGAGCCGCACATGATCGTGCGCGATCTCGCGGACGGGCGCCTCGTGCGGCTGTTCGACGTGAGCGTCGACGTGGCGCCGGCGCTCGCGTATCACGTCGTATATCCGGCGCACCTGCAGGATGATCCGCGCATCGTCGCGTTGCGCGGCTGGCTCGCGGACGAAGTCGCGACGGTGCGCGTGTAGCGCGTGCTATCGTGCCCGCAGCGCCACTGCACGACGCCCGCTTCCGGGCGCGATCTTCCGATGAGCCAGCCTGAAAACGACCTCGCGGTCCTGCTGCGCACGATGCGGCCCGAACTGCATCCGGGCGCGTTCGCGTTCATCGCGCTGCCGCACGACGCCGACGTATCGGTATCCGACGTGATCGCGACGTTCCGCGAAGCGGAAGGGCTGACGGTCGTGGTCGACGAGCAGACGGCCGCCCGGCGCGGCTGGCCGGTGCTGTTCCGCGCCGCCTGGATCACGCTCACCGTGCATTCCGACCTCGCGGCCGTCGGCCTCACGGCCGCGTTCGCACGCGCGCTCGGTGCGGCCGGCATCAGTTGCAACGTGATGGCCGCCGCGTACCACGATCACATCTTCGTGCCGTTCGACGACGGCCCGCGCGCCCGCGATGCACTCGTCGCACTGCAGCGCGACGCGATGCGCGGCTGACGCGCGCAGGGCATTCTGAGCGGGCAAAAAAACGGGCCCGTGACCGGGCCCGCGAACGGAGAGGATGGCGCCGGCGCATGACCGTGCCGGCGCCGGGCGGCTTACTTGACCGCGCCGCCCTCGAACCAGGCGGCGAGCTTGGTCCGCTCGTCGTCGGTCATGTGCGTGACGTTGCCGATCGGCATCGCCTTCAGGCGCACGGCCTGGTCGTAGATGCGCTGCGCGTTCTTCGACACTTCGTCCGGCGTATCGAACATCACGCCCGCGGGCGCGCTGCCCATCAGCGTCGGCTTGGCCGAGTGGCACTCGACGCAGCGCTGCTGCAGGATCGGCATGATGTCGTTGATCACGATCTTCGGTGCGTTGGCCGCTTGCGCTTCCGGTGCGACCGGCTTCGGCATCGTCCACACCAGCGCGCCCGACAGCAGCGCGACGCCGCCGATCGGCAGGTACCACAGCTGCTTGCCGCGGTGACGCATCACGAAGAACTGGCGAATCAGGGCGCCGGCCAGCATGATCAGCACGAGCACGACCCAGTTGAACTTGTTCGTGTACGTCATCGCATAGTGGTTCGACAGCATCGCGAACACGACCGGCAGCGTGAAGTACGTGTTGTGCACCGAACGCTGCTTGCCGCGCTTGCCGTAGATCGGGTTCGGCTCTTCGCCCTTGAGCATCTTGTCGACCATCTTGCGCTGGCCGGGGATGATCACGAAGAACACGTTCGCCGACATGATCGTCGCGAGCATCGCGCCGACGATCAGGTAGGCGGCACGGCCCGAGAAGATGTGGCACGCGAGGTACGCCGCGACGACGACGTACAGGCCGACGCAGATGCCCAGCACGCGGTCGTTGGTGCCGAGGATGCGGCACAGCGAGTCGTAGACGATCCAGCCGGCGGCGAGGAAGCCGAGCGCGGACGCGACGGCGACGACCGGGCCCATGTCGAGCACGTTCTTGTCGATCAGGTACGTGTTCGGGGCGAGCAGGTACAGCACGAAGAACAGCGTGAAGCCCGACAGCCACGTCGTGTACGACGGCCACTTCGACCAGTGCAGGTCATCCGGCATTTCCGGCGGGGCGACCGTGTACTTCTGCATGTTGTAGAAGCCGCCGCCGTGGACGTGCCACAGCTCGCCGAACACGCCGCGCTTGCGCTGGTTCGGGTCGGTCGGCGGTTTCAGGCTGTTGTCGAGCGCGACGAAATAGAACGACTCGCCGATCCACGCAATCGCGACGATGACGTGCAGCCATCGCAGCGCGAGGTTCAGCCAGTCGGTGATGAAGCCTTCCATGAAACTCCTCCAGACTCAGATTTTGTCTTGATGCGGGCGCTGATGCGTATGTCAGCTGCCGCGATAGGTGCTGTACGACCACGGCGACACGAGCAGTGGCACGTGGTAGTGCGATGCGGTGTCGGCGATGCCGAAGCGGAGCACGACGCGGTCGACGAAGCGGGGTTCGGGCACCTTCACGCCGAGCGCCGCGAAGTAGTCGCCGGCATGGAATACGAGTTCGTATTCGCCGGCGGCGAGCGCCGCGCCTTCGAGCAGGGGTTCGTCGCAGCGGCCGTCGCTATTGGTCAGCACGGTCTTGATCGCGCGGCGCGATTCGCCGTCCAGCGCGTAGAGGTCCACCTTGATGGCGGCGCCGGGACGGCCGTGCGCCGTATCGAGTACGTGGGTAGTGAGCTTTCCCATTCGTTGTTCCTTGTGTGAATGCGAGGTTCGGCGGCGGCTCGATCCATGACTGTGCGGCGGATCGAGGCTCCACGTCACGTGGCTACATACCCGTCGGCGAGAGTGAAGCGAGCGCCGTGCAGGCATTGTAAAAAGGTTCCCCACGCAAATACGGGCGCGATATCAAAGATAATGCGCCGCGCATGAGCGGCTGTCGACGGCCCGCCGGATAGGGCTTCGAGCGGCGGTTGCGGGCGCCCGGCAGGGCGGCGGGCGGCGTACCATACCGAATCCCTGAAGGGCGGTATTCCGGATCGCGCATTGTGTGCGGCGCGCGCTTGGGCGATCCTCCCGCCGTGCGCGTCGGCCCGTGGCCCGCGCGTACCCCGAAGACGGCGAGCACGCCGGGTAACCGGGCCAGGGCGTTCGAACGGACGCAGGCACCGGGGCGTGCCGCGATTCAGCGTTCGAACGGCTGTGTGACCGCCTCCAGGACAGCCCCTGGAGGCAGACCGACGCGGAGAACGCATGAATCTCGAGCAGCACGCTGGCGCACGCGCGCCGAACCACTCCTCATCCCGCCCGACGACCCTGCTGGTCAAGCACGCCGACGTGCTCGTGACCATGGACGACACGCGTCGCGAGCTGCGCGACGCAGGGCTCTACATCGAAGACAACCGGATCGTCGCGGTCGGCCCGAGCGCCGAGCTGCCGGACACGGCCGACGAAGTGCTCGACCTGCGCGGCCACCTCGTGATCCCGGGGCTCGTGAACACGCACCACCACATGTACCAGAGCCTCACGCGCGCGGTGCCGGCCGCGCAGAACGCCGAGCTGTTCGGCTGGCTCACGAACCTGTACCGGATCTGGGCGCACCTGACGCCCGAGATGATCGAGGTGTCGACGCTCACCGCGATGGCCGAGCTGCTGCAGTCGGGCTGCACGACGTCGAGCGACCATCTGTACATCTACCCGAACGGCAGCCGGCTCGACGACAGCATCGGCGCCGCGCAGCGGATCGGCATGCGCTTTCACGCGAGCCGCGGCGCGATGAGCGTCGGCCAGCGCGACGGCGGGCTGCCGCCCGATTCGGTCGTCGAGCGCGAACCCGACATCCTGCGCGACGCGCAGCGCCTGATCGAGACCTATCACGACGAAGGCCGCTACGCGATGCTGCGCGTGGTGGTCGCACCGTGCTCGCCGTTCTCGGTGAGCCGCGAGCTGATGCGCGACGCGGCCGTGCTGGCGCGCGAATACGGCGTGTCGCTGCACACGCACCTCGCGGAGAACGTCAACGACATCGCGTACAGCCGCGAGAAGTTCGGGATGACGCCTGCCGAATATGCGGAAGATCTCGGCTGGGTCGGCCACGACGTGTGGCATGCGCACTGCGTGCAGCTCGACGATGCGGGCATCGGCCTGTTCGCGCGTACCGGCACGGGCGTCGCGCACTGTCCGTGTTCGAACATGCGGCTCGCGTCCGGCATCGCGCCCGTGAAGAAGATGCGGCTCGCGGGCGTGCCGGTCGGGCTTGGCGTCGACGGTTCCGCGTCGAACGACGGTGCGCAGATGGTGGCGGAAGTGCGCCAGGCGCTGCTGCTGCAGCGGGTCGGCTTCGGGCCCGATGCGATGACCGCGCGCGAAGCGCTCGAGATCGCGACGCTCGGCGGCGCGAAGGTGCTGAACCGCGACGACATCGGCGCGCTGAAACCCGGCATGGCCGCGGATTTCGCCGCGTTCGACCTGCGGCAGCCGCTGTTCGCGGGCGCGTTGCACGATCCGGTCGCGGCGCTCGTGTTCTGCGCGCCGTCGCAGACGGCGTACACGGTGGTGAACGGGAAGGTGGTGGTGCGGGAAGGGCGGCTGGCGACGCTCGATCTGCCGCCCGTGATCGAGCGTCACAATGCGCTCGCGCACGCACTCGTCGAGGCATCGCGCTGAAGCGGCGCTGAAGCCGCGCGGCGGCGGCCAGGCCGGGCGCGCCGCCCCCGGCCATCGTCGCCCCGCGCCGTGAAAGCGCGGGCGCGTGCAGGCCGTTACGGCTCGATCAGCGTGCGGGTGGCTTCGGCGACGAGGCTGCGCAGCCAGCGCACTTCGTCGGAGTAATGGCAGCGTTCGTGCCACAGCTGGTAGTACTGCATCGGCGGGAAGTCGAGCGGCGCCGGCACGACGGACAGCGGAAGGAACTTCGCGTAGTGATCGGCGAACAGCCGCGTGGTCGTGAAGATCAGGTCCGACTTCACGAGCACGTACGGCGCGAGGTTGAAGTACGGCAGCGTGACGACCACGTGGCGCTTGAGCCGCTCGCGCGCGAGATGCACGTCGATCGCGCCGCGCTGGCCGACCGAGTACGGCGTCGGCGCGAGGTGCGGTGCGTTCAGGTACTGGTCGAGCGTGAGCCCGCCGCGCTTCGCGAACGGGTGCGTATTGCTCATCAGGCAGACGATTTCGTCGACGAACAGGTTCGACAGGTGCAGTTGCTCGGGCGGCTCGGGCCAGTTGCCGACGACGATGTCGAGCTTGCCGTCTTCCAGCGCGAGCTCGTAGTCGAACGCGGGGCCGAGCGAATGGAACTCGAGCGTCGCATTCGGCGCGGCCTGGCGGAAGCGTTCGACGACGGTCGGGACGAACAGCACGTTCAGGTAGTCGGGGCAGCCGATCCGGTAGCAGCGGATCGACGTGGCCGGATCGAAGTTGTGCTGCTGGAACTTGATGCGCTCGATTTCACGCAGCGCGTTCTGCACGGGCTCGAGCAGGCGCAGCCCGTATTCGGTCGGCACCATGCCGGATTTGCCGCGCACCAGCAGCGGGTCGCCGGTGATGTCGCGCAGGCGCCGCAGCGCGGCGCTGATCGCCGGTTGCGACTGGTTCAGTTTGACGGCCGCGCGTGTGACGCTGCGCTCCATCAACAAGGTATGCAAGACGCGCAAGAGGTACGTGTCGATCGCCTCGCGTTGCTGACTCATGTTATCTCCGGTTTATATGGCTGGGCTGATCGAGGGGCAGGTGGGGTATATCGTTTTTAATATGAACGAAAATCAGCGTCAAGAGATGGATACCCGCAGGCACGCGGCGGCCGGGCCGCGACAAGGGGCCCGAACGGGATGCAATGCGGGGCGCGCGGCGCCGCACGGCTCCGCCTTGCGCGGATCCGGATCGCGGCGCGGCGGGTGCGGCGGTGCGCGCGTCAGTCGTCGATGCGCATGCCGACCTTCAGCGTGACCTGCCAGTGCACGACCTGGTCGCCTTCGATGTGACCGCGCGTTTCGGTCACCTGGAACCAGTGCAGGTTGTGCAGCGTCTTGCCGGCTTTCGAGATCGCGTTGCGAATCGCGTCGTCGCTCGATTGCCGCGACGAGCCGGTCAGTTCGATCATCTTGTACACGTGGTCGCTCATGATGCCTCCCTGGGACGTTCGCATGATGGGCCGGTGCAAGGCGCGCGCGCGCAACGGCGCCGTGCGTGCCCGGCTTCTTGAGTGATAGGTATGATGGGCGGCAAGTGCAACCCATATCGGAGACGAGGAACATCGTGGAAGTCGGATTTTGCGGACCGGGATTGATGGGCGCGCCGATGATTCGGCATTTGCTGGCGGCCGGGCATCGCGTCAGCGTGTGGAATCGCTCGCGCGAGAAGGCCGAGGCGCTCGTGAAGGACGGCGCGCAGGTAGTCGGCACGCCGCGCGAGCTGGCCGAGCGCGTCGATACGGTATTCGTGTGCGTGCTCGACGGTCGTGCGGTCGGCGACGTCGTGTTCGGCGAGCACGGGCTGCTTTCCGGTGGCGCGAATGCGCGTCGCCTGCAGCGCATCGTCGATCATTCGAGCATTCCGCCTGCCGCCACGCGCGACTACGCGGCGCGCGCGGCGGCGCTCGGGGTCGGCTGGGTCGATGCGCCGGTGTCCGGCGGCGTGCCGGGCGCGCAGGCCGGCACGCTCGCGGTGATGGCCGGCGGCCGCGCGGCCGATCTCGACGCGGTGCGCCCGCTGATCGATACGTACGCGTCGCGCATCACGCACATGGGCGACGCGGGCGCGGGCCAGACGGCGAAGCTGTGCAATCAGGCGATCGTGACCGCGACGGTCACCGCGATCGCCGAGGCGGTCGGCCTCGCGCAGGCGAGCGGCATCGACGCCGCGCGTCTGGCCGAGGCACTGGCCGGCGGCTGGGCCGATTCGGTGCTGCTGCAGACGTTCGTGCCGCGCATGACGTCGGGCGGGCATCCGCCGATCGGCGCGCTCGCGACGTTCCAGAAGGATGTCGATGCCATCGCCGACGCCGCGCGCGACACGGGCGCGGTGATGCCCGTGTCGGCCGCCGTGCAGCAGGTGCTGAGGCTCGGCGCGGCACAGGGGCTCGCCGGCGCCGATTTCGCCGCGTTTATCGACATCGTGCGGCCGAACAACGGCCGTCAACAGGTGTCGTGACGGGCAAGCGGAGCGTGTGAATGGCAGATGGGCCGCCCAAAGGCGGCCCATCGAATGACTGGCGGATCAGCCGAGCGAGCGGGGTGTCGTGTCGCCCGCGTTCTGGCGGCCGAGGCCGCCGCGCAGGCTCGCTTTCGTGCCTGCACCAAACTCGGGCAGGATGCGCGCACGGGCGCGGCTCGCGAAGACGAGGAAGCCGAAGCCGTTTGCTTCGTACCAGTATCCGCCGTTCTCGAGGCCGTCGAGCGGCTGCTCGAGCGCGTTGGCGATCGATTCGATGCAGCGCTTGCGCAATTCGGCGATGGCCGGATAAGGCGGCTGTGCGCCGCGCACGCTGCACAGGAGCACGTCGAGGCCGGGCAGCACATGCGCATAGAGGACGGGTTCGTCCTGCGCGCGGGCGCGGGCAATCTTGGTGTCGAGCTGGGCAAACGGTTTCGAGTGACGCAGGACCGCGAGGAACGACTCCTGGCCATCCTGCGGCGCACGCCGACGTTTTTTCGGGAAGGACATAAACACTCGCCTCAAAAACAATTGCAAGAAATGCGGCACTTTCATGCGACCCACTCCCGGCTATGTACGCCGCATGTCGATCCTTTATAGCACACGAAAATGCTGCATTCGTGCAGTACGACGATCAATGTCTCCCGTCGACCTGCTCGCCATGATCGACACAGCCAGCGTCTTGGCGCCCGTACTGTCGTTTAGTCTCCATCATAGACCTGCTTTTCCCGCGCGTGCATTCGCTCGTCACAAAAAAATGAGATGGGCCGCATGCGGCGGTGCATCGTGTACGCAATAAAAAGGCCCGCACGAGGCGGGCCTGGGGGGCGGAGCGCGTGGCGATCAGCGCTGCTTGAGCGAATCGCGGATCTCGCGCAGCAGCACGGTGTCTTCCGGCGTCGCGGCCGGCGCGGCTTCTTCCGGCTTGCGCAGTTTGTTGATGAATTTCACCATCAGGAAAATGATGAACGCGAGGATAACGAAATTGATCGCCACGGTGATGAACGAGCCGTAGCCGAATGCGGCGACGCCTGCGGCCTGCAGGTCCTTGAACGAGTCGGGATTACCCTTGAACGTCGGGGGGATGGTGCCGAGCAGAACGAACTTGTTCGAGAAATCCAGACCGCCGGTCAGCACACCGATGACCGGCATGATGAGGTCTTTCACGACCGAGTCGACGATTTTCGAGAACGCGCCGCCGATGATCACGCCGACGGCGAGATCCATCACGTTGCCCTTGACGGCGAACTCCTTGAATTCCTTGATGATGCTCATGAGCGGCTTTCTCCTGGTTGGGGGCGAGAGGAGGCGTGCCGCGACGCGCAGGATTGCTTTGCGTCGAATCAGGGTCGGTGGCACGCCGATGGCCGCATGATAGCGAACGTGCCCCATTGCCGGTAGTCCATCTTGAAATGATTGACAAATCCGCGCGTCGGCGCGGCCGGTCATGCAACGGGGCGTGGCGTGCGTGTCAGGGCGTCGACATGCACGTCGACGCCCGGTGGGCAGGGGCTCAGGTGTTGTCGTCGGTCCAGCCGTCGTCGTTGCTGCCGAGGTCCATCCCGCCACCGCCGTTGCCGTCGCTCCAGTTCGAATCGTCGCCGCGGCCGAGGTCGAAGCCCGGGTCGGCTTCCTGCCGGCGGCGCTCGCCGTCGACGATCACGTCGTGTTCGACCACGCGATCGCGGCCGCCGGACATCGCCTGGCCGAGCAGCACGCCGGTCAGCAGTCCGCCCATCCCGCCGCCGAAACCGCCGCCTTGCTGGATCACGACGGGCGGCTGCTGTTGCGGATAGGGTTGTTGCGGCGGGTAGGGCTGCTGCTGATAGGGCTGGCCCTGGGCGCCCGTCACGCGATCGGCTTCCTGCGCGTACACGGAGCCGCTGCCGTTCGTCGGCGCCGCGGGCTGCGCGGCCGGGTCGGGGCGGCCCTCGACGCGCGCCTTCACGCTGGCGTGACGCTGTTCGAGTTCGTCGACGCGATACGGCGGCACCGGATTCTTGCCGTTCGACAGCGTTTCGACGAGCGTACGCGCGTCGTTCTCGATCGCTTCGAGTTCGCCGGTCAGCGCCGCGGCGCCCGGCGCCGTCGACAGCTTCGCATCGAGCTTGAGCGGCCGGATGTCGTTCAGCACGTCGGTCGCGCGCTTGAGCTGCGTGCGGCGTTCGTCGTCGGCGCGGCCGTTGTCGGCCGTGCGCGCGCGCCGCAGCGTCCAGCGCAGCACCAGCGCGATCACGGCGACGATCAGCCCGAGGCCGATCCACATGCCGGTCGACGGGCCGTGTTTTTCGGCCGGCGCGACGGCGGGGGCGAGCCCCGGCTGCAGCGTGCCGGCCTGCGTGGCCGACGGCGTGTTGCCGCTCACGCGCGCGGCGTCGGCGCGAATGCGCGACTCCGTTTGCGCGAAACGCGACGCGTCGGTGAAGCGCAGTTGCGGATCGAGCGATTTCGCGCGCTGCAGTTGCACGAGCGCATCGGACGCGCGGCCTTCGCGGTCCAGCACCTGCGCATACAGGTAGCGCGCGTGCGCGTTGTTCGGATGGGCGTCGATGACTTGCGACAGCTGCGTGTCGGCGCGTTGCCAGTCACGCTGCGCGATCGACTGCTCGACCTGCTGCAGCGACGGTACCGCGAACGCGGCGGACGACAGCAACATCAGCGAGAGGCCGAGTGCGGCGAGAGATTTCTTCATGGTCGAACCGGGCGCAGGCGCCCGTCTCCTGACGATCGGTTCGCGCCGCGCGCCCGGGCCGGGGCGCGGCGCGGTGGCCCGCGATGGCGGTTACTGCGCGGGCGTATCGAGCTGCTTCTTCAGCGCGGCGAGGCGATCTTCCACCGACGGGCCCTTGTTCAGCGCGGCGAGCTTGTCGTCGAGCGCCTTGCCGCTCGACGTGTCGGCCGAGTTGAGGCGCGCGTCCGAGCGCGCGTTCTGCAACGCGACCTTGTCCTCGAGCTTCTGGAAGTCCTCGGACAGGTTCTTGCCGCCGATGCCGCCCAGCGCGCTGGCGGCCACGTCCTTCGCCTGCGCGATTTCCTGCTTGGCCTGCAGGATGTTCGAGCGCGCATTCAGGTCGTTGCGGCGCTGGCGCATGTCGGCGATCTGCCCCTTCAGCTTGTCGACCGACGGCTCGAGCGTCGTCAGTTCGGCCGCGAGCGCATCGCGCTCGGCTTCCGCGTTCGACTGCGCCGCGAGCGCCTCGCGCGCAAGCGCTTCGTCGCCGCCCTGCAGCGCGCGCTTCGCGCCGTCCTCGTACTTCCTGACCTTGTCGTCGGCCGCATCGCGCTTGCTGCGCTGGGTCGCGACCTGTGCCTCGATCTCGATCAGCGAATTCTCGGCACGGCCGATGCTGTCGTCGAGCTCCCGCACGATCTGCCGTGCGTCGCGCGACGGATCCTGTACCGAATCGGCCGCATCGTTCAGCAGGCCTTTGATCGTGCGCGAAATAGAGTCGAAAAGCGACATGAAATCCTCCGTGGTTGAAAGGCGCCGCGTGACCGCGGCAATGCCCGTCGCGAGCCGGTTCCGGCCCGCGTGAGCCGGCGGATATTACACCACCGGTTCACTTAAATACGGCTTAAACGCGCGAGTTCAAGCGGCGCACGCATCAGGACGCCAAACCTTTCGCGACTGAAAGAAAAATGCCCGCGCGCGCCGTATCGCGTGTCCATCATAGGCCGAGGATGCCGACAATACGTTCCGCAAATCACGGCATTGCGGGAATTTTTACAAAAAATCGCGAAGGCCCCCGGGCGATTTCATTAAAATGCGCTGTCACGTCGCGGGAACGGATCGCCGCGCGGTGGGGTCTGTCGACGTGACAGCCGCATCTCGATGCACCCACTCTGATTCATCCGCTTGCATTTCCGCATGCGTCCGAGGGCGCCACGTACGCCCGCCATTCCGACATGCCAATTATCAAACGACCGCCTTCTTCTTCCGACAGGAACGAGCCCCACTACACGCTGCGCCGTTCGCCGTCCGGAGCCTATTACCCCGATGACGACGATCGCGACGACGGCCGCCGCGCGCAGCAGCGCAGCGGCGGTGGCGGAGGGCGCCGCCGTACGTTCGGCTCGCGCGTCGCGCTGTGGTTCGTCGGCTTGTTCGCGACCCTGGCGGTGGTCGGCGCGCTGATCGTCGGCTACGCGCTGGTCGTGATGGCGCCGCAACTGCCGTCGCTCGACGCGCTGACGAACTACCAGCCGAAGGTGCCGCTGCGCGTGTTCACCGCCGACCACGTGCTGATCGGCGAGTTCGGCGAGGAGCGCCGCAGCCTCGTGCGCTTCCAGGATATTCCCGACGTGATGAAGAAGGCCGTGCTCGCGATCGAGGACTACCGCTTCTACGAGCACGGCGGCGTCGATTTCGTCGGCATCCTGCGCGCGGGCGTGGCCGACCTGATGCACGGCGGCGCGCGCCAGGGCGCGAGCACGATCACGATGCAGGTCGCGCGCAACTTCTTCCTGTCGAGCGAGAAGACCTACACGCGCAAGATCTACGAAATGCTGCTCGCGTACAAGATCGAGAAGGCCCTGACGAAGGACCAGATCCTCGAGCTGTACATGAACCAGATCTATCTCGGTCAGCGATCGTACGGTTTCGCGGCCGCGGCGCGCGTGTACTTCGGCAAGGACCTGAAGGACATCACGCTCGCGGAAGCGGCGATGCTCGCGGGGCTGCCGAAGGCGCCGTCCGCGTATAACCCGGTCGTCAATCCGAAGCGCGCGAAGGTGCGTCAGGAATACATCCTGAAGCGCATGCTCGACATCGGCTACATCACGCAGCCGCAGTACGACGAAGCGATCAAGGAAGAGATCCACGTGCGCACGCCGGGCAACCAGTACGCGGTGCACGGCGAGTACGTCGCCGAGATGGTGCGGCAGATGATGTACCAGCAGTACAAGGACGAAACCTATACGCGCGGGCTGACCGTCACGACGACGATCAACTCGGCCGACCAGGAAGCCGCGTACCAGGCCGTGCGTCGCGGCATTCTCGACTACGAGCGCCGCCACGGCTATCGCGGCCCCGAGGCATCGATCAACCTGCCCGCGGCCGGCGACGAACGCGACGAGGCGATCGACGATGCGCTCGCCGATCACCCGGACAACGGCGACCTGCAGTCGGCGGTCGTGCTGTCGGCGTCGCCGAACGCGGTCGAGGTGCAGTTCGTCGGCGGGGCGACCACGACGATCGGCCCGGCCGGGCTGCGTTTCGTCGCGGCCGCGCTGGGCGCCCGTGCGAACAACACGCTGCGCATCAAGCCGGGCTCGGTCGTGCGCGTGCTGAAGGACGGCAAGACGGGCTGGCAGGTCGTGCAGCTGCCGCAGGTCGAAGGCGCGCTCGTCGCGATTGCGCCGCAGGACGGTGCGATCCGCTCGCTCGTCGGCGGCTTCGACTTCAACAAGAGCAAGTTCAACCACGTGACGCAGGCGTGGCGGCAGCCGGGCTCGTCGTTCAAGCCGTTCATCTATTCGGCGTCGCTCGACAAGGGGCTCGGGCCGGCGACGATGATCAACGACGCGCCGCTGTACTTCCCGCCGAGCGTGCCGGGTGGCACCGCATGGGAGCCGAAGGACGACGACCAGCCGGACGGCCCGATGACGATGCGCACCGGCCTGCAGCGTTCGAAGAACCTCGTGTCGATCCGGATCCTCGCGTCGATCGGCACGCAGTATGCGCAGCAGTACGTGACACAGCGCTTCGGCTTCGATCCGGCGAAGACGCCGCCGTACCTGCCGATGGCGCTCGGCGCGGGCCTCGTGACGCCGCTGCAGCTCGCGACCGGCTACGCGGTGTTCGCGAACGGCGGGTACAAGGTCGACCCGTACCTGATCGCCGAAGTCGACGACGCACGCGGCCAGCCGCTGCAGAAGTCGCAGCCGGTGGTCGCGGGCGGCACGGCGCCGCGCACGATCGAAGGCCGCAACGCGTACGTGATGAACAGCCTGCTGCATTCGGTCGCGACGGCCGGCACGGGCGCGGGCACCAACGCGTTGGGCCGCAACGACCTGCAGGGCAAGACGGGTACCACGAACGATGCGAAGGACGGCTGGTTCGCCGGCTACCAGCAGTCGCTCGTCGCGGTCGCGTGGATGGGCTTCGACCAGCCGAAGAGCCTCGGTAGCCGCGAATTCGGTGCGCAGCTCGCGTTGCCGATCTGGGTGAACTACATGCGCACCGCGCTGAACGGCGTGCCCGAGCAGCAGATGCCGATGCCGGACGGCCTGACCACGATCGACGGGGAGCTGTACTACGCCGATCGCACGCCGGGCAACGGCTTCGTCGCGAACGTCGACATCAACCCGGCGGAGAACGCGATCAGCGCGAACGACGCACTGGGTTCGGCCGGCGCGGCCGGGCTGGCGCCGCCGCCCGTCACGCCGCAGGAGAAGCAGCAGATCATGGACATGTTCGAGAACAGGTAAGCGCTACGCCGTGCTTCAGACATGCCGACGGGCGCCTTCGGGCGCCCGTTTTGTCGTGCGCGGCCGGCAGTGGAGCGCGGTGAATCAGAACGACGCGCAGGCCGGCACGATGGCGATGCCGACCGATTGCTGATGGAACCGCTGGACGTATGCCTGCCGGATCGCGGCGAGCCGTGCGCGCGTGTCGGGCGTATCGTCGGCGATGATGCGGATCACGAAGCTGTCTTCGTGCGTGATCCTGTCGGTCGAGCGGTCGTGCCACTGGCCGTGCGTGTCCCAGTAGGTGAGGCCGTCGGGGAAGCGCGGCGTGACCGTGTCGGCGAGGAAGGCCGCGCGTTCGGCATCGGTGACGGGGCCGCGCCCGGCGACGTCGCGCCCGAACAGCAGATCGGCCTGCAGCATGCGGCTTTCACCCGGTTGCGTGCAGGACGCGGATTGCGCGCCGGCGGTGGACGAGGCTGGCGCCGCGCAACCGGCGAGCAGCGCGAGCACCGCCGTGCATGCGGCCAGCCGCCGCATCTGCCCATTTCGTGACGATCGACCTTCGCGCGCGCAAAACGCTGCGCGCTCAACCACTTGCGTGCGGGTCCGGCGGGTTATCAACAGGGCTGTCAACATAATCTGGGGATAACCCTAGGTTGGCCCGCACGCGCCGAGTCGCGGTCAGTGCTGCAGTTGCGCGTGCGCGAGATGCATGCCGAGTGTGGCGGGGTCGGTATTCGTGCCCGACAGCAGCACGCCGACGCGCTTGCCCTGCAGCGTTTCGCGCAGCGGGCCGAGCAGCGCGGCGAGCGCGGCCGCGCAGGCCGGCTCGACCGACAGTTTCAGGTGCGAGAACAGGAACAGCATCGCGGCGCGCAGCGCGTCGTCGGAGACGGTGACGATGCGGTCGAGGTGGCGCCGGCACAGCTGGTAGCTGTATTCCTCGGTATGCGGCGCCATCAGCGAATCGGCGATCGTCTGCATCGCGCTCATCTTGATCGTGTGATTGGCCGCGAAGCTGCGGCTCATCGCGTCGGCGCCGTCCGGCTCGACGCCGTACACGTGCACGTGCGGATTCGCGAGCCGCAGCGCGGTCGCCATGCCGGCCGCGAGCCCGCCGCCGCCGATCGGCACGATCACCGCGTCGAGGTCGGGCGTCTGCGTCGCCCATTCGTAGCCGAGCGTCGCGGTGCCGAGGATCGTGTGATAGCCGTTGAACGGATGAATGAAGAAGCGGCCTTCCTCGGCCTCGATGCGCCGCACGAGGTCGAATGCCTGCGATGCGCTGCCCGCCAGCACGACTTCCGCGCGGTACTGCTTGCACTGCGCGATGCGCGTCGGGCTCGCGGTATGGAACATCACGACCTTCGCGCTGCTGCCGAGCCGCATCGCCGCATACGCGACGGCCGCCGCATGATTGCCGGCCGACACGCAGGTGACGCCGGCGTTCTTGCGGGCTTCGTCGAGCGCGAGCAGGTGCGTGAACGCGCCGCGCGCCTTGAAGCTGCCGCTCGCCTGCAGCAGCTCGAACTTGAAGTTGACGTGCGTGCCTTCGAGGGAGGGCAGGTCGGCGCGCTCGAACACGGGCGTGCGCGCGACCCACGGCGACAACGCGAAATGCTGCGCGGCGATTTCGTCGAGCGTCGGAATCGGCTCGCCGTCGATCGTCGTATGGGCAGTGCCCTGTTGTTCAGTCGACATGACGTGGCGGGTGGCGGAGTGGGCCGACCCGCACACGCGGGCCGGCGTGGCGGGAGGCAGTCAGTGCGCGTCGACCGACATGCTGCGGATGAACTTGCGCAGGAACTGCTCGCAGCCGGCGAGCTGCGCGAGCTCGACATATTCGTTCGGCTTGTGCGCCTGCTCGATGTTGCCGGGCCCGCACACGACGCTCGGGATGCCCGCACGGGCGAACAGGCCGGCCTCGGTGCCGTACGCGACCTTGCGCTTGTCCTGGTCGGCCGTCAGCGCGCGTACGAGCTGCGTGATCGCGGCCTGTTCGGTCGCGTCGAGGCCGGGCGCCGCGGCGATCTTCGAGAACTCGATCGCGGCGTTCGGATGCTCGCGCAGCATCTGCGGCAGCAGCGTTTCCTGCGCATACGCTTCGATGCGCGTGAAGATCTGCTCGGGATCGAGGGTCGGCAGGTTGCGGAATTCGAAGTCGAAGCGGCACTCGGCCGGCACCGTGTTGATCGCGTTGCCGCCCTGGATCGTGCTCGTCTGCGCGGTGGTGAACGGCACGTCGTACAGTTCGTCGAACGGGCCTTCGGCGCGAAAGCGCTCGGCGATGTCGCGGATGTGGCAGATGAGGCGCGCCGCGTACTCGATCGCGTTGAGCCCCTTCGGTGTCAGCGACGAATGCGCGGCGTGGCCGCGTACGCAGCAGCGGTACGCGTTGATGCCCTTGTGCGCGATGATCGGCCGCATGCTGGTCGGTTCGCCGACGATGCAGCCCGACGGTTGCACGCCGCGCTTCACGAGATCGGCGATCATCAACGGCGCGCCCGCGCAGCCGATTTCCTCGTCGTAGGACAGCGCGAAATGGATCGGCTTCGCGAGCTTCGTCGCCTGCATCTCGGGCAGCAGCGCGAGCGCCGCGCCGATGAAACCCTTCATGTCGCAGGTGCCGCGGCCGTACAGGCGGCCGTCGCGGATTTCCGGCGCGAACGGGTTGCTGTCCCACTGCTGGCCGTCGACCGGCACGACGTCGGTGTGGCCCGACAGCACGATGCCGCCGTTCGTCGAGCCGTCGTGCGCGGGCACGGTGGCGAACAGGTTCGCCCAACCGTCGCGCGGATCGTGCGTGATCGTCGACACGATGCCCTTCGCGGCGAGCGCGTCGCGCACCGTTTCGATCAGGCCGAGGTTCGGCACGCGGCTCGTCGTGTCCATCGACACGAGTTGCTTGACCCAGGGCAGGCTGACGAGCGATGCGTCGCCTTCGGTTGCGGCGGACGGCGCCGGCGCGTCGAGAGTGGACATGGCAAAACTCCGTCTGATGAATGGGAAATCATACTCAAAAACGCGCCCGCCCGCCTTCGTCGGGCGCGATGCGGTGCAGCAACGTCGCGCCCGTCAGGATTGCATCAGCGGGCCGCGACGGCCGCCCCCTGTTTCGGGCCGAGCGCGCGCAGCGTTTCCTTGATCGTCGACACGCGGATCGCGAGATCGGGCGAGCGCGTCTCGATGCGCAGCTTGTCCTGGCCCGCGAGCTTGATGTGGCGATGCTTCTGCACCATCTCGATGATCCGCATCGGGTCGATCGGCGGATTCGGCTCGAACTGCAGCCCGATCGCGACCTCGCTCGCATCGATCTTCACGATGCCGAGCGGCTTCGCGGCGATCCGCAGCCGGTGCGTCTCGACGAGCGCGTGCGCCTGCGGCGGCAGCTTGCCGAAGCGGTCGATCAGCTCTTCCTGGATGCCGTCGATCGCGTCGCCGTGCTCGCAGTTCGCGAGCCGCTTGTACAGCGACAGCCGCTCCTGCACGTCCGCGCAGTAGTCGGCCGGCAGGATCGCGGGCGCATGCAGGTTGATTTCGGTCGTCGCGGCGAGCGGGGCGGTGAGGTCGGGCTCCTTGCCGTTCTTCAGCGCCTTCACCGCGTCGTTCAGCATGTCCGTATAGAGCTGGAAGCCGATCTCGTGGATTTCGCCCGACTGCTTGTCGCCGAGCACTTCGCCGGTGCCGCGGATCTCGAGGTCGTGCATCGCGAGATAGAAGCCCGAGCCGAGTTCCTCCATCTGCTGGATCGCTTCCAGGCGGCGCTGCGCCTGCTTGGTCAGCGACTGCGGATCGTGGACCAGCAGGTACGCGTAGGCCTGGTGGTGCGAGCGGCCGACGCGGCCGCGCAGCTGGTGAAGCTGCGCGAGGCCGAACTTGTCCGCGCGGTGCATGATGATCGTGTTCGCGCTCGGCACGTCGATGCCGGTCTCGATGATGGTCGTGCACAGCAGCACGTTCGCGCGCTGCGCGACGAAATCGCGCATCACGCGTTCGAGCTCGCGCTCGTGCATCTGGCCGTGCGCGATCACGATGCGCGCCTCGGGCACGAGCGCCTCGAGCATCGCCTTGCGGTTCTCGATCGTCTCGACTTCGTTGTGCAGGAAGTACACCTGGCCGCCGCGCTTGAGCTCGCGCAGCATCGCCTCGCGGATCACGCTTTCCTCCTCGCGGCGCACGAAGGTCTTGATCGCGAGCCGCTTCTGCGGTGCGGTCGCGATCACCGAGAAATCGCGCAGCCCTTCGAGCGCCATCCCGAGCGTACGCGGGATCGGCGTCGCGGTGAGCGTCAGCACGTCGACTTCCGCGCGCAGCGCCTTCAGCGCTTCCTTCTGGCGCACGCCGAAGCGGTGTTCCTCGTCGATGATCACGAGGCCGAGACGCTTGAACTGCACGTCCGACGACAGCAGCTTGTGCGTGCCGATCACGATGTCGACGCTGCCTTCGTTGATCTGCGCGATCGCCGCATTCACTTCCTTCGCGGTCTTGAAGCGCGACAGCTCGACGATGCGCACCGGCCAGTCCGCGAAGCGGTCGGCGAAGGTCTGCGTGTGCTGCTCGGCGAGCAGCGTGGTCGGCGACAGCAGCGCGACCTGCTTGCCGCCCAGCACCGCGATGAACGCCGCGCGCAGCGCGACCTCGGTCTTGCCGAAGCCGACGTCGCCGCACACGAGGCGGTCCATCGGCTTGCCGCTCGTCATGTCGCCGATCACGGCCGCGATCGCCGCGGCCTGGTCGGGCGTTTCCTCGAAGCCGAAGCTTTCCGCGAATTTCACGTAGTCGCGCGGGTCGAGCGAGAACGCGTGGCCTTCGCGGGCCGCGCGGCGCGCGTACAGGTTCAGCAGTTCGGCGGCCGTATCGCGGATCTGCTGGGCGGCCTTGCGCTTCGCGCGCTCCCACTGGCCGGAGCCGAGCGCGTGCAGCGGCGCGCTGTCGGGATCGGCGCCGCTGTAGCGCGAGATCACGTGCAGTTGCGCGACCGGCACGTAGAGCTTGCTGTCGCCCGAGTATTCGAGATGCAGGAATTCGGTTTCGCCTTCGCCGAGATCCATCGACACGAGGCCCATGTAGCGGCCGATGCCGTGCTGCGCGTGGACGACCGGGTCGCCGACCTTCAGCTCGGACAGGTCGCGCACCATCGCGTCGACGTTGCTTGCCTGCTCCTGCCGACGACGGCCCGCGCGGCGGCCGAGCGCGCCGTACAGCTCGGTCTCAGTGACGACCGCATAGCCTTCGCCCGGCACCGCGAAGCCGTTCGCGAGTGGCGCGACGCCGAGCGCGAAGCGTTCGTCGCTTGCAAGCCAGCTCGCGAAGTCGTCGTTCGACGCGGGGCGCAGGTGGTGTTCGGCCAGCAGTTGCAGGATCGTCTCGCGGCGGCCGGCCGATTCGACCGTCAGCAGCACACGCTTGCCCGACGATTCGACGAACGTGCGCAGCGACGCGAGCGGATCGTCCGCATGGCGGTCGACGGTGAGCTCGGGCAGGGCGGTCGCCCAGCCGCCGGCCGGCTGCGCGGGCAGCACGACGCGCGCGAACGGCTTCGCGAACGCGAAGAAATCCTCGTCGGACAGGAACAGGCGCTGCGGCTCGAGGATCGGCCGCTCGCGATCGTGCGCGAGGAACGCGTGACGCTGCTTCGTGTCGGCCGTGAAGCGGCGGATCGACGCCTCGAGGTCGCCGGTGAACACGAGGTGCGCGTCCTGCGGCAGGTAGTGGAACAGCGTGGCCGTCTCGTCGAAGAACAGCGGCAGGTAATACTCGATGCCGGCCGACGGCACGCCGTTGCCGATGTCCTTGTAGATCGGCGCGCGGCTCGGGTCGCCTTCGAAGGTTTCGCGCCAGCGGCTGCGAAACGCCGTGCGCGCGGCTTCGTCGAACGGAAACTCGCGGCCGGGCAGCAGCCGCACGTCGCGCACCGGGTAGAGGCTGCGCTGCGTATCGGGATCGAACGCGCGGATCGAATCGACCTGGTCGTCGAACAGGTCGATCCGGTACGGCAGCGGCGAACCCATCGGGTACAGGTCGATCAGCGAGCCGCGCACGCAGTATTCGCCGGGCCGCACGACCTGGCTCACGTGCTCGTAGCCGGCCAGCGTGAGTTGCGCCTTCAGCTTCGCCTCGTCGAGCCGCTCGCCCTGCGCGAACGCGAACGTGTACGCGGCCATGAACGACGCGGGCGGCATCCGGTACAGCGCGGTGGTCGCGGGCACGAGCAGGATGTCGCAGCGGCCCTCGCCGAGGTCGTGCAGCGTCGCGAGCCGCTCGGACACCAGGTCCTGGTGCGGCGAGAAGGTGTCGTACGGCAGCGTTTCCCAGTCGGGCAGCAGGCGCACGCGCGCATCGGGCGAAAAGTAGCGGATTTCCTGCGACAGCCGCTGTGCATCGACCGCGTTCGCGCAGATCACCGCGAGGAGCGGCACGTCCTGGCGGTTGTCGGCGAGATAACGGGCGATGGCGAGCGCGTCGGCGGAGCCGTGCGCGCCGTCGAAGGCGAAACGCTGGCCGGGCTTGACGCGGGCAACGGGTGAAGCGGACGGGGTGGAAGCGTTATCTGGCATAGGGACGACAGGGGTGGCGTGCACGGGCGCAGCGCGGTGCGCCGGTCGAGACGAAAGACCTATTATAAAATCCGCTTCTCGATTTCACCTTTCCGGCGTTTCCCTTCGTGACTCCCCGACTTTTCGCCCTGATTCCCTGCGCCGGCACGGGCAGCCGTTCCGGTTCGGCCGTGCCGAAGCAATACCGGACGCTGGCCGGCCGCGCGCTGCTGCACTACACGCTCGCCGCGTTCGACGCGTGCAGCGAATTCGCGCAGACGCTCGTCGTGCTCGCGCCCGACGATTCCCATTTCGACGCCCGCCGTTTCGCTGGCCTGCGTTTCGCGGTGCGCCGCTGCGGCGGCGGCTCGCGGCAGGCGTCGGTGCTGAACGGGTTGCTGGAGCTGGCCGAATTCGGCGCGACCGACCACGACTGGGTGCTGGTGCACGACGCCGCGCGCCCGGGCATCACGCCGGAGTTGATCCGCACGCTCGTCGCGACGCTGAAGGACGACCCGGTCGGCGGCATCGTCGCGCTGCCGGTGGCCGACACGCTCAAGCGCGTGCCGGCCGGCGGCGACGCGATCGCGCGCACGGAATCGCGCGACGCGCTGTGGCAGGCGCAGACGCCGCAGATGTTCCGCATCGGCATGTTGCGCGAGGCGATCCTGCGCGCGCAGCGCGAAGGGCACGACCTGACCGACGAAGCGAGCGCGATCGAATGGGCCGGCCATACGCCGCGCGTCGTGCAGGGCAGCCTGCGCAACTTCAAGGTCACGTACCCGGAAGATTTCGCGCTCGCGGAGGCGATCCTCGCGCGTCCCGCGAACGCTTCCTGACTTTCACCCCATCTCAATCGGAACACGCATGGATTTCAGAATCGGACAAGGCTACGACGTGCACCAGCTCGTCGAAGGGCGCCCTCTCATCATCGGCGGCGTGACGATTCCGTACGAGCGCGGCCTGCTCGGCCACTCGGACGCGGACGTGCTGCTGCATGCGATCACCGACGCGCTGTTCGGCGCGGCGGCGCTCGGCGACATCGGCCGCCATTTCTCCGACACGGACGCGGCGTTCAAGGGTGCGGACAGCCGCGTGCTGCTGCGCGCGTCCGCGGAGCGCGTCAAGGCGGCCGGTTTCACGATCCAGAACGTCGACAGCACCGTGATCGCGCAGGCGCCGAAGCTCGCGCCGCATATCGACGGGATGCGCGCGAACATCGCGGCGGATCTCGGGTTGCCGCTCGAGCGCGTGAACGTGAAGGCGAAGACCAACGAGAAGCTCGGCTATCTCGGCCGCGGCGAGGGGATCGAGGCGCAGGCCGCCGCGCTGCTGGTGAAGCAGGGCGGCTGACGTCCGGCCGTTGCGGCGTACGGTTCGTGCCGCGCGCCGCGCCGCCGGAATGAAAAATGCCACGCGAATGCGTGGCATTTTCGTTTGCAGCCGCCGCGCGGCTCATGGCCGCGCGGCCGGCTCGCTCATTCGCCTTCGGCGGCGATCACCTGCGCGGCGGCGTTGATCACCGACGCGATGCGGCCCACGTCGCGCAGTTGCGTGACGGTCATCCCTTGCTCGTTCTTCAGCAGCGCATAGTGCGACTTCACGCAGAAGTGGCACTTGCCGACGATCGATGCGGCCAGCGCGTACATCTCGAACTTGCGCTTGTCGACGCCGCCGTGCGTCGCGTACGCGCCCATCCGCAATTCGGCGCGCTGCGTCTTCAGGTCGGCGTCGTCGGCCATCTCGACATACGGATACCAGGTGTTGTTCATCCCCATCAGCGCGGCCGCCGTCAGCACGGCGTTCGTCTCTTCGGGCGACAGGACGCCGGCTTCGCGAATCGTCTTGACGAGCACCGTGCTCTTCGCCGCGATGGCCGCCGCCAGCGCCACGCCGACCGCGTCCGTGCCTTCGAGCGACGAGCGCGAGATCGTGCCGTCGAGGTTCAGGCGAATGTCCTTCGCGTAGTCGGGGATACGTGCCTTAATCGAGTCGATGAATTCCATTGATATCTCCTATGGGTTGGCCGTTAAAAAAGCCCGCAGGCAGAACGCGCGCCGCGGGCTTCGTGCATTGCTGCGCTTACAGCGTTGCGCCGCCGACTGCGCGGTTGCACGGGCAGAGTTCGTCCGTTTGCAGGCCGTCCAGAATGCGCAGGACTTCTTCCGGGCTGCGGCCGACGTTCAGGTTGTTCACCGAAACGTGCTGGATCGTGTTGTCCGGGTCGACGATGAACGTTGCACGCAGGGCCACGCCGGCTTCCTTGTCGCGCACGCCGAGCTGGTCGATCAGTTCGCCCTTGACGTCGCCGAACGAGTAGTGGTTCAGCTTGTCCAGGTCCTTGTGCTCACGGCGCCATGCGAGCTTGACGAATTCGTTGTCCGAGCTGCCGCCGAGCAGGACGGCGTCGCGCTCTTCGAACTGCTTCGTGAGCTTCGCGAATTCGACGATTTCCGTCGGGCACACGAACGTGAAATCCTTCGGATAGAAGTAGATGATCTTCCACTTGCCCGGGAACGACGCTTCGGTGACGGTCTCGAACGCCGACTGGCCGTTTTCCTCGTGATTGTTGAAGCCCGGCTTCGCGGCTACGACGGTGAAAGCTTCGAGTTTATCGCCCACGGTTTTCATGCGGATACTCCTGTGTGAGTTGGGAAGAAGACTGAGTCAAGCTACCTCGGTGCTGCAACGATGATGTGACAGCATGGGTAAAACTATAACACTATTGGCAAGACGCTTCAATAGATTTTGACTAACTACTCTCATAGCTTTTGTCAACCGCCTCGATAGTGTGACGCGCAAGATGCGTGCGTGCGCGTGTCACGCGGTCGCACGCGCCTTGCCGGCGCCGGGGAATTCGAGCGTGACTTCGAGGCCGGCTTCCGGCTGGCGATTGCGCAGGCGCAGCGCGCCGCGGTAGCGGCCGACGAGCCGCAGCACGATCGCCATCCCGAGGCCCGTGCCGTCGGCCTTGGTGCGCGCGGTGTCGACGCGGTAGAACGGCCGCATCACGAGCGGCAGCTGATCCTCGGGGATGCCGGGGCCTTCGTCGCTCACCGACAGCTCGACGCGCGCATGCGACACGCGCGTCTCGAGCGTGATGCGCGAGATGCCGTCCTGCTTGCTCTGGCCGTACTTGCGCGCGTTCTCGACGAGGTTGCCGATCACGCGGCGCATGTCGGTCTCGTCGGCTTCGATGATCGCGCTCGGCGCGAGCCGCGTGCGGATCTCGACGCCGTCCTCGCCCGACACGCGCGCGGCGACTTCGTGCGCGATCGACGACAGGTCGACGGGTTCCGGCTTGCGCTGCGACGGGCGCGCGTAGTCGATGAAGGCCGCGATGATGCGGTCCATCTGTTCGATGTCGTCGACCATCGCGTCCTTGGTCGCCTGGTCGGACGGGCTCATCTCGGTTTCGAGCCGCAACCGCGCGAGCGGCGTGCGCAGGTCGTGCGAAATGCCCGCGAGCATCAGCGCGCGATCGGCTTCGAGCTGTTCGAGGTCGCGCACCATCTGGTTGAAGCTGCGGTTGGTCTCGGCCGCGACGCCCATCCCGCGCTCGGGCAGCGGCTCGGGCGCCTGGCCCGACCCGACCTGGCGCGCGGCGAGCGCGAGCCGCGAGAACGGCCGGTTCACGAGGCTCGTGATGAACGCGGAGCCGAACAGCGACAGCGCGAGCGCGAACAGCCCCCAGCCGGCCCACTGCAGCCCCGTGACGTTGTCGAGCTGGTCGCGGTCGAGCGCGACCCAGTAATCGTCGTCGTCGATCTTGAAGCTGATCCACACGCCGGGAATGTCGTTGACCGACTGCGCGATCACGGTATCGTCGCCGAGGCGGCTGCGGATGTCGTGTTCGATCAGGCGGTTCAGCGATTCGTCGGGCTGCAGCTTGAATTTGTCGGTTTTCTCGCGCGGGTACACGCGCACGCCCTCGTTGCTCTCGAGATCCTGCAGCAGCGCGCGCCGCAAATCGGGATCGGAATAGAGCAGGGCGGTGCGCGTGAGCTTCACGACCGCGACGAGCTGGAGCGCGACGCGCTGCGCACGCGGCTCGCGCTCGATCACGCGAAAGCTCTGGAACCACGCGGCGAGACTGACCGAGATCAGCAGCGCGATCAGCAGGAAGGTGCGCCAGAACAGCCCGCCGAACGCGAGCTGCAGAAGGCGCCGGTCGATACGCATGGGACGGGCCGTGGACGGGGCGAAACCGGAAAGGAAAAAGCTCAGGCGGCGCCGTCCGGGATGAACACGTAGCCGAGGCCCCAGACCGTCTGGATGAAGCGCGGGCTGCCCGGATCGGGTTCGATCAGCTTGCGCAGGCGCGAGATCTGCACGTCGAGGCTGCGGTCGAACACTTCGTATTCACGGCCGCGTGCGAGTTCCATCAGCTTTTCACGCGACAGCGGCTGGCGCGGATGACGCGCGAATACTTTCAGCACTGAGAATTCGCCGGTGGTCAGCGGAATTTCCTGGCCGGACTTCGTCAGCGTGCGCGTGGCGAGATTCAGCGAGAATTCGCCGAACTCGAACACCTCGGTGGTTTCGGACGGGGCGCCCGGCAGTTCGGCCGGCGCCTGGCGACGCAGCACCGCATGAATGCGCGCGACCAGCTCGCGCGGGTTGAACGGCTTCGGCAGGTAATCGTCGGCGCCCATCTCGAGGCCGACGATGCGATCGACGTCCTCGCCCTTCGCGGTGAGCATGATGATCGGCGTGCGGTCGTTGCTGCCGCGCAGCCGGCGGCAGATCGACAGGCCGTCTTCGCCGGGCAGCATCAGGTCGAGCACGAGCAGGTCGAAACGCTCGCGTACCCAGAGCTTGTTCATCGCGGTCGCGTTTTCCGCGACATAGACGTTGAAACCCTGTTCGCCGAGGTAACGGCGCAGCAGATCGCGCAGGCGAGGGTCGTCGTCGACGACGAGAATCTTGGAGGGGTTTTTCGTTTCCATGATCGGCATCTTATCGCGAATGGGAATTGACGCACGGCCGCGTATTTTCGTGCGTTACAGTCGGTTACAAAATTTACCCGTAGTGTCGCGCCGAGTAAAGGCAGGCTATAGAGATTCCTTTACTCGAAGCCGAAATTCGGTAGATACTCCCCTGCACTCCATCTTTCATCTTTGCACACCCGAATTCCGCAGGGTTTTTCAAGTACCAGAGGTAGCCGGTTGCCGCGTGACGAAGGGAACAAATCGACCAAAGAAGCGAGGACGGTCATGCGATCTGCCCGGATTGCACTGATGCTGACGATCGCGCTTGCCGGTCCATATGCGTCGAACTTCGCGTATGCGCAGCGCCCCGAGCAGGGCGCATCGTCGCGCAAGCTGCCGCGCGGCAAAGCGCCGCAGTCCGATCGTGCCGCCGATATGACGGTCCGTTCCGCCGTGCCTCCCGATCTCGAACAGCGCCGCCGCGACGGGCACATGACGCCCGAAGAGCGGCACCTGTTGCGCCAGCACATCGAAGACGCCGTTCGCGAGCTGTACAAGCGCTGACGCGTGTCGTCGTTCGTCTTGCGCGGAAATCTCCGCGCGGAAAAAATTCGTAGCACTTTTGCCGTCAACTTTCAGGCGCCGAATGCCGTTGTACGGGCATCCGCACCGCCGGTGCGTTCCGGGAGTCCATGACGATGAAAGCGAACGCTGCCGCACCGGCGCCGTCGCCTGCGATGCAGGCGACGCTCGATGCCGACGACGCGCTGTTTTTCCTCAGTCGCACCGGTTTTTCTCCCGCGCCCGCCGAGGTCGCGCGCATCGTCGGCATGACGCGCGCGCAGGTCGTGGCCGATACGCTCGGCAATGCGCGACACGAACCCGTCACGACGTGGCCCGACTGGCTCGGCGAGTTGCCGCCGACGCGCGCGCAGCGCCAGGCGCTGACGCCCGACATGCGGCGCGACGAGCAGCGCGAGCGCAATCGCCGCTACGATGCGTTGCGCGCGGCGTGGGTCCACGAGATGGTCGCGACGCCGTCGCCGCTCACCGAGCGCATGACGCTGTTCTGGCACGGGCATTTCACGTCCGGGCAGGACAAGGTGCCGTACCCGCAGACGATGGCCGCGCAGAACGCGCTGTTTCGCCGCGAGGCGCTCGGCAACTTCGGCACGCTGCTGCACGCGGTCGCGAAGGATCCGGCGATGCTCCAGTATCTCGACGGCGCGAGCAATCGCAAGGGGCGGCCGAACGAGAATTTCGCGCGCGAGGTGATGGAGCTGTTCACGCTCGGCGAAGGGCACTACACGCAATCCGACGTGACCGAAGCCGCGCGCGCGATGACCGGCTGGACGGTCGATCCCGACACGTTGCGCTTCACGGTGCGGCCCGAGTGGCACGATACCGGCGACAAGACGATCCTCGGCGAAACCGGGCCGTTCGACGGCGACGGCTTTCTCGACATCCTGCTGAAGCGGCCGGGCACCGCGCGCTTCATCGCCGGCAAGCTGTGGCGCGAGTTCGTGTCCGATACGCCGGAACCGGACGCACTCGATGCGGTGGCCGAGCGGTTTCGCGCGAGCGGCTACGACATTCGCGCCGCGCTCGCCGCGCTGTGGTCGACCGACGCGTTCTGGGATCCGCGCAACCGCGGCGTGCTCGTGAAGTCGCCGGCGGAATTCGTCGTCGGGTCGGTGCGGCTGTTCGACGTCGCGTACGGCGATCCGCAGCTGCTCGCGAACACCGTGCGCACGCTCGGGCAGAACCTGTTCTATCCGCCGAACGTGAAAGGCTGGCCGGGCGGCGCGCTGTGGATCAACAGCACCACGCTGCTGTCGCGCAAGCAGTTCGTCGAGCAGTTGTTCCGCGCGACCGAAACGGTCGGCATGCGGCCGCCGGCTCGCGCGATCGCGCCGCCGCCGAACGCGCGGGCGCATGCGATGCCGGCGGCCGATGCGGCGTCCGCCGCCGGCCTGCGGGACACGGCCGCGAAGCCGGCGCGCGGCGGCCTGCGCTTCGACCTCGAGCGCTGGCTGGCCCAGTATCGTGCGCGGCCGCAGGCGATCGCGGGATTGTCGACCGAGCTGCAGTTGCAGCATGCGGTGCTGCAACTCTCGCCGGTCGCGGCGATCGATACGGATTCGACCGGCAGCGCGTATCTCGAGGCGCTGCTGATGGATCCCGCCTATCAACTGAAATGATGCGAACGACGACGAAGCGGGCAGCCGCCGCGGCAAAGGTGCCCGGCGGCGAACCAAAGGATGTGCGATGAACCGACGTGATTTTCTGACGCTGACCGGCGCTGCGGCGGCGGCCGGCGTGTCGATGTGGCAAGCCCCCGCGATGGCGGCCACCGTGCCGCAGGCCGGGCGAAAGCCGGCGGCCGGGTATGCGAACGTGCTGGTCCTCGTCGAGCTGAAGGGCGGCAACGACGGCCTCAACACGGTGGTGCCGTATGCCGATCCGCTGTACTACCAGTTCCGGCGCAGCATCGGCATCAAGCGCGACCAGGTGCTGCAGCTCGACGCGCAGACGGGGCTGCACCCGTCGCTCGCGCCGTTGATGCCGCTGTGGCGCGACGGGCAGGTCGCGGTCGTGCAGGGCGTCGGCTATCCGCAGCCGAACCTGTCGCATTTCCGCTCGATCGAGATCTGGGACACCGCATCGCGCTCGGATCAGTACCTGCACGAAGGCTGGCTCACGCGCACCTTCGCGCAGGCGCCGGTCCCGCCCGGTTTCGCGGCGGACGGCGTCGTGCTCGGCAGCGCCGAGATGGGGCCGCTGTCGAACGGCGCGCGCGCGATCGCACTCGTCAATCCCGCGCAGTTCATCCGGGCGGCCCGGCTCGCCGAGCCGTCGTCGCTGCGCGAGCAGAACCCGGCGCTCGCGCACATCATCGACGTCGAGAACGACATCGTGAAGGCGGCCGACCGGCTGCGCCCGCGCGGCGGGATGCGCGAATTCAGGACGGCCTTTCCGGCCGGCGCGTTCGGCACGTCGGTCAAGACCGCGATGCAAGTGCTGGCCGCGTGCGAAGCGTCCGGGCCCGGCGCGCAGGATGGGGTCGCGGTGCTCCGCCTGACGCTCAACGGCTTCGACACGCACCAGAACCAGCCAGGGCAGCAGGCCGCGCTGCTCAAGCAGTTCGCGCAAGGGATGAGCGCGATGCGCGCGGCGTTGGTCGAACTCGGGCGCTGGAACGAGACGCTCGTGATGACGTATGCGGAATTCGGGCGGCGCGTGCGCGAGAACCAGAGCAACGGCACCGATCACGGCACGGCCGCGCCGCATTTCGTGATGGGCGGCCGCGTGGCGGGCGGCCTGTACGGTGCGCCGCCGGCGCTCGGGCGGCTCGACGGCAACGGCAACCTGCCGGTCGCGGTCGATTTCCGCCAGCTTTATGCGACCGTGCTTGGGCCGTGGTGGGGGCTCGATGCGACGCGCGTGCTGCAGCAGCGTTTCGACACGCTGCCGTTGCTGAAGGCGTGATGCGCGCGGCTCAGCGGCGGCGCGCGGCGCGCCACGCGATCCACAGCTTGCGGATCGGCGTCAGCGCAATGCGCTGGTGCAGCACCTGGTAGCCGTCGCGCGCGATTTCGTCGAGCAGCGCGCCGGCCAGCGCGATCTGCGCGCGCAGCGTGCGCTGTGCACGGCGTTCGGCGGCGGGAATCGCCGCACCGGCCGCCGCGAGCGCGTCGCGCGCGCGGGTCGTCTGGAATTGCAGCAATTCGGTGAAGGCCGGGCTATAGCGACGGTTCAGCAGATCGGCGGCGGTCACGTTGTAGCGCTGCAGTTCGTCGATCGGCAGATAGATGCGGCCGTGGCGTGCGTCGTTGCCGAGTTCCTGCACGAATTGCGCGAGCATCAGCGCGCGGCCGACGTCCTCGGCCCACGGCTGCGGGTCGGTCGGGTCCGCCGAGCTGGCGCGCGCAACCAGCGACGCGAAGGTGCCGCCGACCTGCGCGATATAGCGCTGCAGGTTCGCGAAGTCGAGGTAGCGTGCCTGTTCGAGGTCCATCCCGTAACCGTTGACGAGCGTGCGCAGCGCATCGGCCTCGGCGGCGATCGCCGGGTGATGCTGTGCGAGCGCCTTCGTGACCGGGTGCGACGGTTGCCCGTCGGCGAGTGCCGCGAGTTCCTTGTGCCACCACGCGAGTTTCGTGTGTCCGACGGTCGGATCGCTGGTTTCCTTGACGGTTTCCTCGAGTTCGCGGCGCAGCGCGAACAGCGCGGTCAGGCGCGGCTGCGTGGCGAGCGGCGCCTGGCGCAGCGCGTAGTAGACGCTGGAGCCTGCGGGGGCGGCCTTTTGCTGACAGTAGTCGTCGAAGTTCACGGGCGAAATCGTGTGGGGCGGGTTCGGGGGACGCGCGGCGGCGCGCTGCCGAAACGTCGAGCGCGGCATTCTAGCACCGCGGCACGACGGGTGCCGGCAGGGCGAGACAAGGCCGCACGGATCGGGTAGAATCTCGCGCTCGCCTGATCGGGCGTGCCGGTTTTCGGGCCGGCGTGAAGTCCCGGGCGCGTGGAGCACGCATCTTGCGTCCCGCGCGGTCAGGCGACGGAAATGCGCGTGAGTGGCGAAATTGGTAGACGCACCAGGTTTAGGTCCTGACGCCCGCAAGGGTGTGCCGGTTCGAGTCCGGCCTCACGCACCAGAAGTCGAACGAGCCCCCGTCAGGGTCTCGTTCGCGAAAAAGCGCTGCCGGTCGGCTGACCGCAGCGCTTTTTTATCGTCCATTGATACCGGTTTCCTCGCCAGGCGTCCGCATTCGCCCGAAAAAACGGCCGCGTGTAATATCGTGCTCACTTTTCATACAAGAAGCACCACGACACCGAGGGGTCGCCGATGAAACGCACCGTCCGCATTCCGATTTCCGTTCTGGCGCTGATGTTCGCCGCGCCGGCCTTCGCCAATACGCCCGCCGACAATGTCGTCTGGAGCGCCAAACCGGTGAAGACGGTCGCATCGTCGTCGGCGTGCACGGCGTACTCGGGACGGGCGATGTCGAGTGGCGAGCCGCTGTCGACGGAGGGTGTGCTCAAAGCGCTCGGCACGTCGCTGGCCGGCGCCGCGCTGGGCGCCGTCGCCGGCGGATATCAGGGCGCAGTCCCCAATCCGTGCCAGCGTCCGGGCCTGTGACCTGCGTGCAGTCGAATCGCCGGGCGCAGCGCTTCAACTGACATGCCCGGCTCGACAAACCTCCCCGCGCGTCGCACGACCGCTGCGCTTCGTCGTTTCCGGCGCGCCTATTCCCAGAAGCTGCGGATCGCGACGGCCACGATCACCGGTACCGAGAACACCAGCGGAATCGCGAAATACTGCGCTTCGCGATCGACGACCCAGCTATAGATCACCCACGCCGCACCGATCGCGAACGTGATGAGGCCGACCGTCACGGCGGCGATGTTCAGGGCCAGCTTCGACGGCTGGCGGCGCGTTTTGGCGTTGTCGTTGTTATCGCGCGGGGACGATTTCATCGGAAGAGTGTGGCCTCGGGCCGGAACAGGGGTAAAGCCACAGGAAACCCCATCCGCACGGATCGCGCAAGGGCCGGCGCGGGCCGGCCCCGTCACGCCCGTTCCCGCGCGTTACAACCCGAACGACGCGGCCAGTTCGTCGAGCAGTTCGCGCTGGAACGCGACGAACCGCTCGCCCGGCTGCTGCGCGATCGCCAGGTCGAGCATCGGATCGGCGACCTCGGTGCGCACGCCTGCCAGTTCCTCGACGATCGCGAGCCCGCAGAACGGCACGTACGCCTCCGAATAACCGCCTTCGTGAACGATCACGAGCCGCCCGCCGCAATGGCGCTGCGCGGCTTCCTTCACCGCGCGCGTCATGAACCGGTAGCTGTCGGTATGCAGCTGCATGCGCGCGAGCGGATCGACCGCGCTCGCGTCGAGGCCGCTCGCGATGACGATCAGCTCGGGGCGGAAGCGCGCGAGCGCCGGCAGCACGATCCGCTCGAACGCATACCGGTACGCGTCGTCGCCGCTGCCGGCGAGCAGCGGCACGTTCAGGTTCGCGCCGATGCCCGCGCCTTCGCCGCGATCGTCCGCGCCGCTGTAGCCGGGCGGGAAACAGCGGTCCTGGTGCAGCGAGATCGTCAGCGTATCCGGATCGTCGTAGTAGATCGACTGCGTGCCGTTGCCGTGATGCACGTCCCAGTCGATCACCGCGACACGCTCGATGCCGTGCTTCGCGCGTGCGGCCTCGATCGCGATCGGGATGTTCGCCAGCATGCAAAAGCCCATCGGGCGGTCGCGCAGGCAGTGATGGCCGGGCGGCCGCGACAGCGAGAACGCATTCGCCGCGCGCTCGCCGACCACCGCATCGACCGCCGCGATCGCGAGGCCGGCCGACAGCGCGGCGATCTCGTAGCTGCCCTTGCCGAATGGCGCGAGATCGCCGAGGTCGCCGCCGTTCGCGTCGCTGAGGGCGCGGAACGCGTCGAGATAGTGCGCCGGATGAATGCGCAGCAGGTCGGCCGTCGTCGCGGGCGCGGCGCCGCGCAGGTCGAGCTGCGCGGCGAGGCCCGACGCCTGTACGAGCGACAGGAAGCGGCGCTTCGAATCGGGCGATTCCGCGTAGCCGGCGCTCGACGGCGGCTGGACCCAGCCGCCGACCGGGAAGAACAGCGCGTGCGTGCCGCCGGTATGCCAGAAAGTGCGTTCGTCGGTGAAAAAGGCAGTGCGATTCATGGAGGCGTGACCTGTCACGGTTGGGAGGAAACGGAAGGGCGTGCGCGGCGATCGATGTGGCGCAGCGCGGCGAACGACACGATCGCGACGGCCGTCGCGGCCACGAACAGCGTGCGCATCGTGCCGCCGGCGTCGAGCATCAGGCCGGCCAGCAGCGGGCCGGCGGCGAGACCCGCGCCGATCACGAAATTGAGCGTCGCGACGAGGCGGCCCGACGTGTCGATCTGCGCGACCGTCGCGAGAATGAACGGCAGCACGAAGGTCCATGCAAACTTGAACGCGAAGATCGCCGCGCTGTAGCCACCGGTATGACGCATCGCGGCGAGTGCGACGAGCGACGCCGCGAGCAGTGCGTAGCCGGCCGCCAGCATCGCGCGGCGCGCAAGCCGGCCGCCCGCGCACGAGGCAAGCGCCGCGCCGGCGATCCCCATCACGCTCGCGATCGCGAGCACGTTGCCGGTCGACTGCGGATCGAGCCCGGCCTCGGCCGCCGCGCGGCTCGCGAACGTCCATACGCTGCCGATCGCGAGATAGAACGTCAGCACCGCGCCGATGGCGAGCACGACGAAGTGTCGCGGCGTTTGCGGCGCGTCGCCGCGTGCGCTGGTCGCAGCCGCGGCTCGCGTGCCGAGCGACGGCGAAAAGCCGCGCGACAGCGGCGCCGCGAGCAGCGCGAGCCCGGCGAGCGCGACGTACAGCGCACGCAGCCCGAACGCGGCGAACACGTGCGGCAACACGAACAGGCCGATCGCGCCCGCGATCAGCTGGCCGACGACCCACAGGCCGTACACGCGGTCGCTGTTGCTGCTCGTCGCGGCGCTCGTCATGCAGAGCACCATCAGCGAACCGCCGCCGAGCGCGGTGACGGCGCGCAGCGCGAGCAGCACGGCAAAGCCCGGCATCCACAGCGCGGTCAGCAGGTTGCCCGCGCCGAACAGCGCGATGGCGAGCGCCGCGATGTGGCGCGCGTCGACACGGCCGAGCCACAGGTACGACGGCACGGTCGCGAGGCTGAACGCGCCGAGTTCGACGAAGAAGTAGGTGCCGATCTGCGACGCGGACAAGCCGAGCTGCGTCGCGAGCTGACCGGCGACGGCGGGCGCCACGAGCAGCAACAACGGTGTGATGGCCGCGAACACGACGAGCGCGACGAGCGTCGAGCGCGCGAACGGCGACGCGTGGCCGTCGGGCGAGAGGGCGGCATCCGGGGACAAGGTCTTCATGGCGGGGTCTCGTGGAGGGAATCAGAACAGGTGGTACATGCCGACCATCGCGCCGAACTGCGACGCGCCGGCAAGCGGTGTCGGGTCGTATTCGTAGACGGTCTGCGAGCTCTGGCCGCTGTTGCGCGCATAGCCGAGGTTCACGTACGCGACGGTGCGTTTCGACAGCGCGTAGGTGGTGCTCGCGATGAACAGCGTCGGGTGGCCGATCGCCGGCGTGCGCGAATCGGTGTGGTACACGCCCGCGTTCAGGCCGATCCCGTTCGACGCCAGGTAGCGCGCGCCGCCCCAGACGATCGTGCGCGCCGCGTCGAGGTCGCCGGTCAGGCGTTCGACGCCGGCATAGACGGTGAGCGGCAGCGTGGCGAACGCATAACGCGCGGCGAGCGTGCCGAGTTCGCGACGCCGCGCGGACGCGTCGTCGGCTGCCGATACCTCGCCGTGCGCCTGGTGCAGCACCGCGCTGACCGACAGGCCATTGCTCGTGTACTGCCCGCCGAGCTCGAGCACGCGTCCGGCGCGCGTATTGCCGGCGACGCCGGAGGTCGCGGCGAGCGCTTCGACGTCGAAGCCGGCGAACGTCGGCGACTGGTATTTGACCGAGTGATCGATGAAGTTCGCGTACATCGGCACGAGCACGCCCTGGCCGCTGTACGACCCGTACCAGAGCGGGTCGTAGAACAGCGTCTTGTCGAACAGCACGCTGAACTGGCGGCCGAGCGTGACGGTGCCGACCGGCCCCGCGAGGCCCACGTATGCGCCGCGGAAGAACGCGTAGCCGGGCACGGTCGCGGTGCCGTCGTTGAGGTTGAGGCCCTGTTCGAGCTTGAACAGCGCGCGCCAGCCGCCGCCGAGATCCTCGTGGCCCTTGATCCCGACCTGCGAAGGCAGGATGCCGTAGTTCTGCAACCGCACGGCCGAACGATGCCCGTCGGCGTGCGTCAGGTATTGCACGCCGGCGTCGAGCGCGCCGTACAGCGTGAGGGCGGACTGCGCGTGCGCGGCGGCGTTGCAGGCGGCCAGCGTCGCGGCGGCCGCGGCCGTGCGGATGAAGCGGGGTGTCGTCACGTGGGGTTCTCCATACCGTGCTGCATCGGTTTGTCGTTGGTGTTGTCGCGACGCAGTGTCCGCAGCGGGAAAACAGTCGAACAGTCGTCCAGATGAACGGTGCGGAAAACCCGCGGTGCACGGCATGTGCGCCGCGCGATGCCGTCGCGCGCCGTGCTGCGCAGCAGCAACGGGCGGCGCACCGTTCAAATGGATGGGGCTGGCGCGCGTTCCGGCGCCGTGGCCCGCCAAAAAAGCCGCTGGCTATAATCGGCCGGTGTCGTTGCGCACATCAGCAGCCCGACCGGGCAGGGGAGCGGAAGGTGAGGATCACGACGGATATCGGGCAGGATCTCGACGCGCTGCGCGACGTGCCGGCCGCCATCGTCCTCGACGAGTTCGCGTGGCCGCCGCTGCCGTCCCGGCGCGCCGACTTCGACGGCGTCACGCGCGGCGACGCAGCGCAGCGCGAACTCGGGCTGATGCTGCTCGACCTGTACGCGGTGGCCGCGCAGTCCGGCATCGGCGAATTCGAATGCCGGTTCTTTTCGCTGCTGCAGGCGCTCATGCCGTTCGATGCGGCGTGGACGGGCGTCGCGACCCATGTGCCGACCGGCCCGGTGATGCACAACAGCTTTTTGTACCGGTTGCCGCATGCGTTCTTCACCGACTGGAAGCGCGTGCGCGATTGCGACCCGCTGGCGCACCGCACGTTGCATGGCGCGCACGGCCGCGCGGTGCGGCTGACGGTCGTCGAGCCGGGGCTCGATGCGCGGTTTCGCGACTGGTGCGTGAAGTACGGGCTCGCGCAGCTGATGTGCGTGTGTACGCTCGATCGCCGCTTCGGCCTGACGACGTTCATGTCGATCTACCGCCAGGGCCTGAACCGGCCGTTCAGCGACGACGACGCGCGACGTTTCGAGGAAGTGATCCCGCATCTGGCCGCCGCGCTGACGATCAATCGCGCGGCTCAACTCACGCGCGAGCGCGCCGACACGGTCGCGCCGGCAGCGCGGGCGCTGTGCGACAACTTCGGGGTGCTGCACCATGCCGATCACGGTTTCGACGACGTGCTGCGCACCGAATGGCCGTCGTGGGCCGGCGCGCGCGTGCCGGAGCCGCTCGTCGCACACCTGCGGCGCCAGTCGGGCCAGCCGTTCGTCGGCGACGCGCTGCGCATCCAGTGCGTGCCGGTCGCGGGGCTGTTCCAGATCGAGGCGCGGCCGCGCTCGCTGCTCGACCGGCTGAGCCCGCGCGAACTCGCGGCGATCCGCTATTACGGCGCCGGGCGTTCGCACAAGGAGGTCGCGCAGCAGATGGCGATCTCGCCGACGACCGTGCGTCACTACCTGCGTTGCGCGTACCGCAAGCTCGGCATGCACGACAAGAGCCAGATCGCCGGCGTGCTGGGCGCGACGGGCGGCGCGACCGACGACGAGGCGGTGGAAGCCGGCGGCGTGCCGCGCTGAGGCGAACGCACGCGTGGGCCGCGCGGTGCGCGGTACGCTGCCCGAATGGTTGTGCCCGCAACCATTGAGCGTTATGCTCGTCAGCTTCCAGGAGACGGAATGCCATCATGAACGACACGAATTCAGGGTCGGTGCGCGCGGCGGTGGTCGGCGTCGGCGCGATCGGCGGTCTGCTCGCGGCCGCGCTGTCGCGAGCCGGCATGACCGTGAGCGCATATGCGCGCGGCGCGACGCTCGATGCGCTGAATACGCACGGCGTGCGCGTGATCGACGAGGCGGGCGCAATCTCGTCGGTGCCGGTGCGCGCCAGCGACGATGCGGCCGCGCTCGGCGTGCAGGACTACGTGGTGATCGCGCTGAAGGCGCAGGCGCTGCCCGCGCTGGCCAGGCGCATTGCGCCGCTGGTCGGGCCGGACACCGTGATCGTCGCGGCGATGAACGGGCTGCCATGGTGGTTCACGCACGGGCTCGGAGGCGCGATCGACGGCGTGCCGCTCGATGCGGTCGATCCGGCCGGCGCGGTGTCGGCCGCGTTGCCGCCGGCGCAGGCGATCGGCTGCGTCGTGCACCTGTCGTCGAGTACCGACGCGCCCGGCGTCGTGCGTCGCGGGCGCGGCAACCGGCTGATCGTCGGCACGCCCGATCCGCGGCTCGACATGGCCACGGCGCGGTTCGCCGCGGCGCTCGCGGCGGGCGGTTTCGACGTCGAGTCGACGCGCGCGATCCGGACCGAGATCTGGACGAAGCTGTGGGGCAACATGAACATGAACCCGTTGAGCGCGCTGACCGGGTCGACGGCCGAGCAGTTGCTCGACGATCCGTTCACGCAGGATCTCGCGCTGCGGATGATGGAGGAGGCGGCCGCGATCGGTGCGAAGCTCGGCCTGTCCACCGGGATGAGCGGCCCCGAGCGGATCGCGGTCACGCGCAAGCTCGGCGCGTTCAAGACGTCGATGCTCCAGGATTTCGAGGCGGGGCGCTCGCTCGAGATCGGGCCGATCCTCGGCGTGTTTCCGGAGCTCGGCCGCAAGCTTGGCGTGCCGACGCCGTATTGCGACGCGGTGCTGGGGTTGTTGCGCCAGCGCGCGACGAACAGCGGGTTGTAGCGCGACGAGGCCGCTGAATGCGCGGCCGCCGCCGGTAACGTGGCAACACGCGCTTCACGCGATGCCGCCGCATGATGCAAAACGGGCCGCCCGGATTGCGCGTGACGCGACCCGGGCGGCCTGTCTGATTCGTCGGATCAATGCTGCGCGCAGCACCCGGCCATCGCGCGATGCCGGGCCGGCGCGCGGCTCAGTCGTCGCGTTCGGTCGCGTGCGCGACGACCTTGTCGAGCAGCCGCTCGAACGTCTGGCGCTCGCTGTCGGACAGGCACGCGAGCAAGCCGTCGTTCCACTTGCGCACGATCGGCATGATCTTGCGATGCAGCGCCCGGCCGTCGGTGGTCAGCGCGATCAGCACGATCCGGCCGTCCTCGTCGCTCGCGCTGCGCTCGAGCAGCCCCTGGCGCAGCAGTGCTTCGGCCGCGCGGCTCGCCTGGCTCTTGTCGAGGTTGGTGTGGCGCGCGAGATCCATGATCGAGAACGGGCCGAATGCGCCGACGGCGGCGATCACGCGCGCCTCGGGCAGCGAGATGTCGAGCTTGTGCCGGTACACCTCGCCGATCCCGCGGTCGGAGCGCTTCGTGAGCGCATGGAGGCGATAGGTCAGAAACTGATCGAGCCCGGCTTGACGGCCTTTCATGTCGAATCCTGAAGAAAAAGGGCGGGCCCGATTGTTCCTGTATCGCGCGCTCGGGTCAACGGTCAGTGTGCACCGTACTTCAGGCGTGTCAACTGTTCCGCTTCGTTCGCGAGCAGATCGGCCGCATCGCGGATCGCGACGTCGAGCGTGATCGGCCCGGGGGCCGGCGAAAAGCAGCCGGAGAAATGCTCGGACAGGCGCGGCAGCGCGGCCGGGTCGACCGCGCCCGACAGCAGCGAGGCGGGGACGCCAGCGGCCTGCGCGTGCCGGCACGCGATGAACGGCGCCTTGCCGTGCAGCGTCTGAACGTCGGAGCGGCCTTCGCCGGTGATCAGCCAGTCGGCGCCGGCGAGCGCGGCGTCGAGCCCGACCTGGCGCGCGACGACTTCGGCGCCGGCCTCGAACCGCGCGCCGAGCATGTGCAGCGCGAAACCCAGGCCGCCGGCGGCGCCCGCGCCGGGCAGATCGCGGCCGCGGCGGTCGAGCGCGGCTTCGAGCAGATCGGCGAAGTGGCCGAGCGCGGCATCGAGGGTCGCAACCTGCGCGGCCGTCACACCCTTTTGCGGACCGAACACGGCAGTGGCGCCGTGGGCGCCCGTCAGCGGGTTGTCGACGTCGGACATGCCGACGAATTCCGTTTCCTCCAGGCGCGCATCGAGCCCCGACGCGTCGATGCGCGCGATGTCGGCGAGCCGCGACGGCACGGGCTCGACCGGCTGGCCGCTCGCGTCGAAGCATTGCAGGCCGAGGCCCGCGAGCAGCCCGGCGCCCGCGTCGTTGGTGCTGCTGCCGCCGAGCGCGACGAAGAAGCGGCGCACGCCGTCGTCGAGCAGCGCGCGGATCGCCTCGCCCATTCCGCGCGTGCTGCGCGCGTCGACCGGCACGCTCATGCCGACCGGATCGGTAATGCCGACGATCTCGGCCGTTTCGACGATCGCGGTGCGCGCATCGATCACGCCGACCGCCGCGTCGCGTGCCGCCAGCGACGCGCCGGCCACCCGCAGCGTGCGCCGCGTACCGCCACCCGCCAGCATCGCGTCGAGCGTGCCTTCGCCGCCGTCGGCCATCGGGCAGCAGCGCACCACGGCGTCGGGCCGGGCGCGGCGGATGCCGGTGGCGATCGCGTCCGCGACCTGCTCGGCGGAAAGCGAGCCTTTGAACGAATCGGGCGCGATGACGACGACAGGCGCGGACGGGTGTTGCGGCATGGTGTCTCCGGAAGGCGTGATTGGTGTGAAGAATGCGCGGTGAGGCGACGAGCGGGCTCACACGCAATCGGAGCTTACAGGATGGCGGGCCCGTGGTGGATACGCCGTTCGGCATAGCGGCGATCTGCATGCGTCGCCGCGCAACGGGCCGTCGACGTGGCGGGGACACACGCGTGTCGCGCTGATCTGGCGGTACGAGGAAAATTGTTTGCTAGAATAGTCGATTCTTCCGGCCAAAGCCGTGCTCCGAGCCGCTTGCGCTAGCCATCCGGCGCGTGCAGGGATGGCGTGGCGCTCCGGCGCGGCGTGCGAGTGCGACGCACCGCACGCTGCAGGCAGGCACGGCAAGGAAAACCCGATTCGCTCGAATAATTTTAGGACGATTGAAGCCATGGCTAACGTTGTTGAGAACCTCGGCAAGCTTGAACGCCGCGTGACGATTTCCCTGCCGAAAGACACCGTGCAGAAGGAAATCGACGCCCGTATCCAGAAACTCGCGAAGAACGTGCGCATGCCGGGTTTCCGCCCGGGCAAGGTGCCGCTCAAGATGGTCGCGCAACAGTACTCGGGCCAGGTCGAAGCGGAAGTGCTGAGCGACAAGATCGGCCAGGAATTCTTCACGATCAGCCGCGCGGAAAACCTGCGCGTCGCCGGCCAGCCGAGCTTCGAGCCGAAGCAGGAGCAGGCTGAAGATGCATACGCGTTCGACGCGACGTTCGAGGTTTACCCGGAAGTGAAGATCGGCGATCTGGCGACGGCTGAAGTCGAGCGCTCGACGACGACGATCGGCGACGCCGAAATCGACCGCACGCTGGACATCCTGCGCAAGCAGCGCGTGCACTTCCACGCACGCGGCGAAGCCGGCGAGCACGGCGACGGCGGCGCGGACACCGCAGCGAAGAACGGCGACCGCGTGACGGTCGACTTCGTCGGCAAGATCGACGATGTCGCGTTCCAGGGCGGCACGGCCGAAGATTTCCCGTTCGTGCTCGGCGAAGGCCGCATGCTGCCGGAATTCGAGACGGCGGCGCTGGGCCTGAAGGTCGGCGAACAGCGTACGTTCGACCTCAAGTTCCCGGATGATTACCACGGCAAGGACGTCGCCGGCAAAACGGCACAGTTCACGGTCACGATGAAGAAGATCGAGTGGCCGCACCTGCCGGAAATCGACGCTGAATTCGCGAAGTCGCTCGGCATCGAAGACGGCGACCTCACGAAGATGCGCGCCGAGATCAAGGAAAACCTCGAGCGCGAAGCGAAGCGTCGCACGCAGTCGATCGTCAAGAACCAGGTGATGGACGCGCTGCTGAAGATTTCCGAACTCGACGTGCCGAAGGCGCTGATCGAGCAGGACCAGCAACGTCTCGTCGAAATGGCTCGCCAGGATCTGGCGCAGCGCGGCGTGCCGAACGCGAAGGACGCACCGATCCCGGCCGAGATGTTCGCCGAGCAGGCCGAGCGCCGCGTGAAGCTGGGTCTCGTGCTGGCTGAACTCGTGAAGGCGAACGGCCTCGAAGCGAAGCCGGAACAGATCCGCGCGGAAGTCGACGAGTTCGCGAAGAGCTACGAAGACCCGAAGGAAGTGGTCCGCTGGTATTATTCCAACCAGCAGCGCCTCGCCGAGATGGAAGCGTTCGTCGTTGAAAGCAACGTCGTCGACTTCGTGCTGGGCAAGGCAAAGGTGACGGACAAGGAAGTGAGCTTCGAGGCACTCGCGAGCGCATCGGCGCAAGCGTAAGTGTTGCTCTAGCGGCGTGCCGGCTGTCGGAGCGACGGCCCGCACGCCGTTTTTACGTCAAGCGCACGGTTGCCATTAATATGGCGATTGAGCGGGCGGCTTCCTTCCGTTCAATTTTCCATTCGAACAAGGTTCATTGAATGATCACTCGCGCTGAATTGCTGGACATGCTTGCTTCGAACGCGCCGCAGGGTTTCGAGGCGCAAGCGCTGGGGCTGGTGCCGATCGTCGTCGAAACGAGCGGCCGCGGCGAGCGTTCGTACGATATCTATTCGCGTCTCCTGAAGGAGCGCCTGGTGTTCATGGTCGGCGAAGTGAACGACCAGACCGCCAACCTCGTGGTCGCGCAATTGCTGTTCCTCGAGAGCGAGAATCCCGACAAGGACATCAGCCTCTACATCAACAGCCCGGGCGGCTCGGTGTCGGCCGGGATGGCGATCTACGACACGATGCAGTTCATCAAGCCGGACGTGTCGACCCTGTGCATGGGCCTCGCGGCCAGCATGGGCGCGTTCCTGCTCGCGTCGGGCGCGAAGGGCAAGCGCTTCGCGCTGCCGAATTCGCGTGTGATGATTCACCAGCCGCTGGGCGGCGCGCGCGGCCAGGCATCCGACATCGAGATCCAGGCACGCGAGATCCTCTACCTGAAGGAACGGTTGAACAACCTGCTCGCGCAGCACACGGGCCAGGACGTCGAGCGCATCGCGCGCGACACCGACCGTGATAACTTCATGTCGAGCGAGGACGCGAAGGCGTACGGGCTGATCGATCAGGTGCTGCTGAAGCGCCCGTGAGCTTAAACGGGGTGCCGCCCCGATTCGCGCGGCGCCCCGCAACGTCCCGAGTGCCCTGAGCATCTGCGGCAAGCGCATCCAGCCGGCTCCGGTCGCGCCCTAGGCGCGGCGTTCGGAGCAATCGGCGTATCATGTCATTTACCTGTCCGGAGGCTCTACATTCATGGCGGACAAAAAAGGTTCGAACAGCGAGAAGCTGTTGTATTGCTCGTTTTGCGGGAAGAGCCAGCATGAGGTGAAAAAACTCATCGCGGGCCCGTCGGTGTTCATCTGCGATGAATGTATCGACCTCTGCAACGAAATCATTCGCGACGAGGCGGCTGCCGCCGGCGTCGAGGCCAGCCTGTCCCGGTCGGATCTGCCGAGCCCGCAGGAAATTCGCGACATCCTCGATCAGTACGTGATCGGCCAGGAGCGCGCGAAGAAAATCCTCGCGGTGGCCGTGTACAACCACTACAAGCGCCTGAAGCATCTCGACAAGAAGGACGACGTCGAGCTGTCGAAGAGCAACATCCTGCTGATCGGCCCGACGGGCTCCGGCAAGACGCTGCTCGCGCAGACGCTCGCGCGGTTGCTCAACGTGCCGTTCGTGATCGCCGACGCGACGACGCTGACCGAAGCCGGCTACGTCGGCGAGGACGTCGAGAACATCATCCAGAAGCTGTTGCAGAACTGCAACTACGAGGTCGACAAGGCTCAGCGCGGGATCGTCTACATCGACGAAATCGACAAGATCAGCCGCAAGTCGGACAACCCGTCGATCACGCGCGACGTGTCGGGCGAGGGCGTCCAGCAGGCGCTGCTGAAGCTCGTCGAGGGCACGATGGCGTCGGTGCCGCCGCAGGGCGGCCGCAAGCACCCGAACCAGGATTTCATCCAGGTCGACACGACCAACATCCTGTTCATCTGCGGCGGCGCGTTCGACGGTCTCGAAAAGGTGATCACCGATCGCACCGAGAAGACCGGCATCGGCTTCGGCGCGACGGTCAAGAGCAAGCAGGAACGCGACGCGGGCGAAGTGCTGCGCGAAACGGAACCGGAAGACCTGATCAAATTCGGTCTGATCCCCGAATTGATCGGCCGCCTGCCGGTGGTCGCGACGCTCGGCAAGCTGGACGAAGCCGCGCTGATGAAGATCCTGGTCGAGCCGAAGAATGCGCTCGTCAAGCAGTATCACAAGCTGTTCGCGATGGAGCGTGTCGAGCTGGAAATCCTGCCGGGCGCGTTGCAGGCAGTCGCCCGCAAGGCGATTCGCCGCAAGACCGGCGCGCGCGGTTTGCGTTCGATCATCGAACAGGCGTTGCTCGACGTGATGTACGAGCTGCCGACGATGAAAGGGGTCAGCAAGGTCATCATCGACGAGAACGTCATCGATGGGGACGGCAAGCCCTTGCTGATCTACGAGGACACGCCGAAGGTGGCGGGTTCGAACTGACCGGCTTGCCGACGATGTTCAGCGAAAAAGGCCGTTCATGAGTCCGTGGGCGGCTTTTTTTCGTTTATCTTGTGGGTAACTCTGACTCGACACGCGGTGGTTACTTTCTTACCGAATATTTCCCGCACTTGAAGGCTTGCAATTCGTTGTGGCGGCCTCAATTACCGAACAATTGATTCCACTCATGGGGAAATGAAATGTCAGGCACCCAACTTCTCCCGCCGGAACGCATCACGCTCCCGCTGCTGCCGCTGCGGGACGTCGTCGTTTTCCCGCACATGGTCATTCCGCTCTTCGTGGGCCGGCCGAAATCGATCAAGGCCCTCGAAGCAGCGATGGAAGGCGGCAAGCACATCATGCTCGTCGCCCAGAAAACCGCGGCCAAGGACGAACCGACCGAAAAGGACATGTACGAGGTCGGTTGTATCGCCAACATCCTGCAGATGCTGAAGCTGCCGGACGGCACCGTGAAGGTGCTCGTCGAGGGCCTGCAGCGTGCGAAGGCATTGTCCATCGAAGAACAGGAGACCCAATTCTCCTGCGAAGTGATGCCGCTCGAGCCCGATCACGCCGACAGCGCCGAAACGGAAGCGCTGCGCCGTGCGATCGTGTCGCAGTTCGATCAGTACGTGAAGCTGAACAAGAAGATCCCGCCGGAGATTCTCACGTCGCTGTCGGGCATCGACGAAGCAGGCCGCCTCGCCGACATGATCGCCGAGCGCCTGCCGCTGAAGCTCGACCAGAAGCAGCACATCCTCGAGATGTTCCCGGTCATCGAGCGCCTCGAGCACCTGCTCGCGCAACTCGAAGCCGAGATCGACATCCTGCAGGTCGAAAAGCGCATCCGCGGGCGCGTGAAGCGCCAGATGGAAAAGAGCCAGCGCGAGTACTACCTGAACGAACAGGTCAAGGCGATCCAGAAGGAACTGGGCGAAGGCGAAGAAGGCGCGGATCTCGAGGAGCTCGAGAAGCGCATCAACGCCGCGCGCATGCCGAAGGAAGCCAAGAAGAAGGCCGACGCCGAGCTGAAGAAGCTGAAGCTGATGTCGCCGATGTCGGCGGAAGCCACCGTCGTGCGCAACTACATCGACACGCTGATCGGCCTGCCGTGGCGCAAGAAGAGCAAGGTCAACAACGACCTGTCGAACGCCGAGCAGGTGCTCGACGAGGATCACTTCGGCCTCGAGAAGGTCAAGGAACGGATCCTCGAGTACCTCGCGGTGCAACAGCGCGTGGACAAGGTCAAGGCGCCGATCCTGTGCCTCGTCGGGCCTCCGGGCGTCGGCAAGACCTCGCTCGGCCAGTCGATCGCCCGTGCGACGAACCGCAAGTTCGTCAGGATGGCGCTCGGCGGCGTGCGTGACGAAGCCGAGATCCGCGGCCACCGCCGCACGTATATCGGTTCGATGCCGGGCAAGATCCTGCAAAGCCTCGCGAAGGTCGGCGTGCGCAATCCGCTCTTCCTGCTCGACGAAGTCGACAAGATGGGCATGGATTTCCGCGGCGATCCGTCGTCGGCGCTGCTCGAAGTGCTCGATCCGGAACAGAACCACACGTTCGCCGACCACTACATCGAGGTCGACTTCGATCTGTCGGACGTGATGTTCGTCGCGACGTCGAACTCGCTGAACATCCCGCCGCCGCTGCTCGACCGGATGGAAGTGATCCGTCTGTCGGGCTACACGGAAGACGAGAAGGTCAGCATTGCCCAGCGTTACCTGCTGCCGAAGCAGAAGAAGAACAACGGGCTGAAGGAAGGCGAGATCGACGTCACCGAGCAGGCGATCCGCGACATCATCCGCTACTACACGCGCGAAGCCGGTGTGCGTTCGCTCGAGCGGGAAGTGTCGAAGATCTGCCGCAAGGTCGTGAAGATGCTGCTGCTGAAGAAGGCATCGGGCGCGATCAAGGTCGATGGCGAAAATCTCGACACGTTCCTCGGCGTGCGCAAGTACGACTTCGGCCTCGCGGCGAAGGAAAACCAGGTCGGTCAGGTGACGGGCCTCGCGTGGACGGAAGTCGGCGGCGATCTGCTGACGATCGAAGCCGCGGTGATGCCCGGCAAGGGCAACGTGATTCGTACGGGTTCGCTCGGCGACGTGATGAAGGAGTCGGTCGAGGCCGCACGTTCGGTCGTGCGCTCGCGTTCGCGCCGTCTGGGCATCAAGGACGAAGCGTTCGAGAAGCAGGACATCCACATCCACGTGCCGGAAGGCGCGACGCCGAAGGACGGTCCGTCCGCCGGCGGTGCGATGACGACCGCGCTGGTATCGGTGCTGACGGGTATCCCCGTGCGTGCCGATGTCGCGATGACGGGCGAAATCACGTTGCGTGGCGAAGTGCTGCCGATCGGCGGGCTGAAGGAAAAGCTGCTGGCTGCGCATCGCGGCGGCATCAAGCTCGTGCTGATCCCGGAAGAAAACGTGAAGGATCTCGCGGACATTCCGGACAACGTGAAGAACGCGATCGAGATCGTGCCGGTCCGCTGGATCGACAAGGTGCTGGAGCTCGCGCTCGAGCGTTCGCCGACGCCGCTGCCGCCGGAAGAAGAAGCGAAGGCAGCAGCGCCGGTCGGTGAGGCGGCGAAGGATGCCGGCTCGACCGAAGTGGTCAAGCACTGAAGCCCTGAACGCCGTCGTTGCTGACGGCCGTTCACGAAACCCGCGGCGCTGTCCGCGGGTTTTTTATGCGTATCGGAATCGTGCGCGCGCGCGTTAAAAAAATTCGCGTGCGGGCTTGGCAAAATGATCGGGGATGAATTAAACTTGCGGGCTCGCTGATTGTTGATGCGGAAACGCAGATCGCAGTCAGAACGAATCGGAAACGGGTGCTTAGCTCAGCTGGTAGAGCGGCGCCCTTACAAGGCGTAGGTCGGGGGTTCGAACCCCTCAGCACCCACCAGTTTCCCGATTCAGCCAGACCAAGGAGCGGTAGTTCAGTCGGTTAGAATACCGGCCTGTCACGCCGGGGGTCGCGGGTTCGAGTCCCGTCCGCTCCGCCAGAAAATGAAGAAGCCCGCCTCGTGCGGGCTTTTTCATTTGCATCGTTCGTCGTGCCCGCTTGCGGGCAGTGTGACGGCGGGGCGGAGGAAGCCGCCTGCGCGGCTTGCGGCGGGACGAGAAGGGATGCGCGTGTACGCGCATCCGCGGCCTGCGGGATGCAGGCGAGTCTCGTCCGCTCCGCCAAACAAACGACAGTGCCCGCGTCGTGCGGGCATTGTCGTTTGTGCATTCGGGCATTCGGTTTTGCGCCCGCTGGCGGGTGCGTGAAGAAGCCCGTCTCTCGTGCCGGCTTTTTCATTTCTCGTGTCCCGTTGTCGCATCCCGCTCGCGCACGGTACGTCTGCGTTTTTTCCCGTCCCACCCCGTATGTTGTAATATCGGACGTTTTGTCCAATTTTCCCGTCACGCATGCTCGATTTCTTCCGTAATCACCAGCGCCTGATGATGGCGCTCCTGCTCCTGATCGTGTTGCCGGGGCTGGGTTTCGTCGGGATCCAAGGCTTCCGCGGCTTCTTCGACGACAGTGCGAACGTCGCGGCAGTCAACGGGCACAAGATCACGCGGGTCGAATTCGACGGCGCGTTTCGCCAGCAGATCGACCAGGCGCGCCAGGCGCTCGGCGGGCAGTTCGACATCAAGATGTTCGACACGCCCGAGCATCGCAAGCAGGTCCTCGACGGCCTGATCCAGCAACGCGTGCTGGCCGACGAGACGCAACGTCTGCACCTGACCGCCTCCGACAACGCCGTACGCGACGCGCTGATGAGCGACCCGATGATCGCGTCGCTGAAGAAGCCCGACGGATCGATCGACGTCGAACGCTATGCACAGCTGCTGTCGTTCCAGGGAATGACGCCCGAGCAGTACCAGGAGCGCGTGCGTTACAGCCTCGCGCTGCAGCAGATTCCGGCGAGCATCGTGTCGAGTGCGTTCACGCCGAAGAGCCTCGCGCAACGCCTGTCCGAACTCGCCGCGCAACAGCGTGAAGTGCAGGCGCTCGTGCTGAAGACGAGCGACTTCGCAGCGAAGGTGCAGCCGACCGACGCGCAGCTCACCGCGTACTACGACGCACACAAGCAGAGCTTCGCGACGCCGGAAACCGCGACGATCCAGTACCTCGTCTATTCGCCGGCCGCAGCGGCCGCGAGCGCGCAGCCGACCGAAGCGGACATCAAGAAGTTCTACGACGACAATCCGACGCACTTCCGTACCGAAGCGCAGGTGCGCGTGAGCCACATCTTCATCGCCGCGCCGGGCAGCGCCAGCGCGGCCGACAAGGCGGCCGCGAAAGCGAAGGCCGAGCAATTGCTCGCCGACGTGAAGGCGCATCCGGACCAGTTCGCGCAGATCGCGCAGAAGAGCTCGCAGGACGCGCCGTCGGCGGCGAAGGGCGGCGACCTCGGCTTCATCACGCGCGGCTCGACCGCGGGCGGCAAGGCGTTCGACGATGCCGCGTTCTCGCTGAAGCAGGGCGACGTGAGCGGTATCGTGCAGTCGGATCTCGGTTTCCACATCCTGAAGGCGACCGAAGTGAAGCCGGCGGTCGTCAAACCGTTCGCGGAAGTGAAGGACCAGATCGCGATCGACCTGAAGCAGCAGTACGCATCGAAGGCGTTCTCGGACAACGCGGAAGGGTTCACGTCGACCGTCTACGAAAAGGCGAAGACGCTGCAGCCGGCCGCGGACAAGTACAAGCTGACGATCCAGACGGCCACCGTCACGCCGACGCCGAATCCGCAACTGCCGGCGACGAGCCCGCTGAACAACGCGAAATTCCTCGCCGCCGTGTTCGCGAACGACTCGGTGAAGAACCAGAACAACACGCAGGCGATCGACGTCGGCAACAATACGTTGATCTCCGCGCGCGTGACCGACTACAAGCCGGCTGCCGTGCCCGCACTCGATGCGATCAAGGACGTCGTGCGCCAGAAGGTCATCGCCGAGCAAGCCGCGGAACTCGCGAAGAAGGATGGGGCGGCGAAGCTGGCCGAGCTGCAGAAGTCGAAGTCGACCGACGGCTTCGCGGCCGCGCAGAAGGTGTCGCGCACGCAATCGCAGGGCCTGACGCCGGCTGCGCTGAGCGCCGTCTACAAGGTCGATGCGAAGACGCTGCCGGCGTACGTCGGGGTCGATCTTGGTGCGGACGGTTATGCGATCTATCGCGTGAACGCGGTGATCCCGGGTTCGGCGGTCGATCCGCAGCAACTGGCGGCCGCGCAGCAGCAGATGGCGCAGGTCGACGCGCAAAGCGAAGGCGAGGCGTATCTCGCCGCGCTGCGCGATCGCTCGAAGGTGAAGCTGTACGGCACGACGGCCAGCCAGCAGCAAGACGGCGACAACTGAACGTCGTTTCGCCCGCAACCATCAAAAAGCCCCGCTCGAAGCGGGGCTTTTTGTTTTCCGGTGCGCGGCTGCGCTCAGCCGTGCGGCTTGCCGAGCAACGGTTTCAGCGCCGGCCACACGTTGTCGAGCAGAATGCCCTGGGCTTGCTGCGCGGGATGCATCTGGTCGGCCTGGAACATCTCCGGCTTGTTCTCGATACCGGCCAGCAGGAACGGCACGAGCGGCACGGCGAGGTCCTTCGACAGCCGCGTATAGACCGCGTGGAACTTCTGCGTGTAGTCGGGGCCGTAATTGGGCGGCACGTACATGCCGACCAGCACGACCTTCGCCCGCGCACGCTGCGCACTGGCGATGATGTCGCGCAGGTTCTGCTCGGTCGTCGCGAGCGGCACGCCGCGCAGCGCATCGTTCGAACCGAGTTCGACGACGACGATCGACGGCTTGAGTCGCTGCAGCACCGCGGGCAACCGCGCACGGCCGCCGCTCGTGGTGTCGCCGCTGACGCTGGCGTTCGCGACGCTATAATCGATTCGCTCGGTCGTGAGCCGTTGCCGCAGCAGTGCAACCCAGCCTGTGTCGCGCGGCAGTCCGTATTCGGCCGAGAGACTGTCGCCGAGCACGACGATCACGGGCTGGCTCGATGCCGACGCCGTCGCGGCGCGCGCGGGTACGGTGACGGCCAGCAGGGTGCCCAGCAGCGCGGCGGCCGCCGCGCGTCTTTTCCAGCGAAATGTCGTGTCCATGTTCAAGATTACCGATCCGATCATCGAAGTCCATGACGTGTGCAAGCGGGTTGCCGATGCAACGGGCGAGCTGACGATCCTCGACGGCATCACGCTCGCCGTGCAACCGGGCAGCAGCCTCGCGATCGTCGGCGCATCGGGGTCGGGCAAATCGACGCTGCTCGGCCTGCTTGCGGGGTTGGACAGCGCGACGAGCGGCACGGTTCGCCTGCTCGGCCGCGCGCTCGACCAGCTCGACGAGGACGAGCGCGCGGCGCTGCGCAACGGCGCGGTCGGATTCGTGTTCCAGTCGTTCCAGTTGATGCCGCACCTGACGGCGCTCGAGAACGTGATGCTGCCGCTCGAACTGCAGGGCGGCATCAGCGCGCGCGAGGCGGCCGAGCGTGCCCGGGCGCTGCTCGTGCAGGTCGGTCTGGGCGAACGCACCACGCATTATCCGAAGCTGCTGTCGGGCGGCGAACAGCAGCGCGTCGCACTCGCACGCGCGTTCGTCACGCGTCCGGCGATCCTGTTCGCCGACGAGCCGACCGGCAGCCTCGACGCGGCCACCGGCCACGCGGTCATCGACCTGATGTTCGAACTGAACCGCACGCACGGCGCGACACTCGTGCTCGTCACACACGATGCCGAACTCGCGCGCCGCTGTGCGACGACGGTGACGATCGAAGCGGGGCGCATCGTCGCGCCGCACGCGGCATCGCGCAACGCGTGAAGGGTCGTGCGGGCCGCGCAACCTGAGTGGCGCGGCCCGCACGGGCATGGGCGTTGATGCGTCAGTGCTTCAACGCTTGAGCGCCGCACGGGCGCGCTCGATCAGCGCGGTGGTCGACGAGTCGTGCTTCGCCGGGTCGACCGATTCGGCGGACAGGTCGGCTTCGACGACCTTGCCGAGAATCTTGCCGAGCTCGACGCCCCACTGGTCGAACGGATTGATGTCCCACACCGTCGCCTGCACCAGCACCTTGTGCTCGTAGAGCGCGATCAGCGCACCGAGCGCGCGCGGCGTCAGCGCATCGACGAGCAGCGTCGTGGTCGGGCGGTTGCCGGGGAACGTCAGGTGCGGCGCGAGCGCTTCCTTGCCGGGCCCGGCGACCTGGCGCGCTTCTTCGAGCGTGCGGCCGAGCATCAGCGCCTCGCTCTGCGCGAAGCAGTTCGCGAGCAGCTTCGGATGGTGGCTGGCGAGCGGATGCTCGGGCGTCAGCACCGCGATGAAGTCGATCGGCACGATCGTCGGCCCCTGGTGCAGCATCTGGAAGAACGCATGCTGGCCGTTGGTGCCCGGCTCGCCCCACGTGACGGCCGACGTCGGATAGTCGACGAAGGTGCCGTCCAGCCGCGCGGATTTGCCGTTGCTCTCCATTTCGAGCTGCTGCAGGTACGACGGCAGGTAGTGCAGCGCTTCCGAATACGGCGCGACGAGATAGCTCTGCGAGCCGAAGAAATTCCGGTACCAGATGCCGATCAGGCCGAGCAGCACCGGCAGGTTGCGCTCGAGCGGCGCTTCGCGGAAGTGGCGGTCCATGTCGTTCGCGCCGGCCAGCAGCTCGTCGAACTGCTCCGGGCCGACCGCGATCATGATCGACAGGCCGACCGCCGACCACAGCGAATAGCGGCCGCCGACCCAATCCCACATTTCGAACACGTTGTCCGCGGCGATGCCGAACTTCACGACTTCGGCCGGGTTCGCCGACACGCCGACGAAGTGCTTCGCGAGCGCGTCCTCGGGGCAGCCGCGCGCGACGAACCAGTCGCGCAGCGAGCGTGCGTTCGTCATCGTCTCGAGCGTCGTGAAGGTCTTCGACACGATGATCGCGAGCGTTTCCTCGGGATCGACCTGTTCGAGCACGCGCGCGAGATCGGCGCCGTCGACGTTCGACACGAAGTGGGTCGAGATCTCGGGCGTCGCGACGTGGTGCAGCGCATGCACGACCATCTTCGGCCCGAGATCCGAGCCGCCGATGCCGATGTTGATCACGTGGCGGATCCGCTTGCCCGTATAGCCCGTCCACGTGCCGCTGCGCACGGCGCGCGCGAACGTCGCCATCTTCGCGCGCTCGGCGCTCACCTGCGCGTGGAACGGCGCTTGCGGGTCGGTCGCGCGCAGCGCGGTGTGCAGCGCGGCGCGGCCTTCGGTCGGGTTGACGATCTCGCCCGCGAACATCGCGTCGCGGCGCGCTTCGACGCCCGCGTCGCGCGCGAGTTGCACGAGCAGGCGCACCGTTTCGTCGTCGATGCGGTTCTTCGAGAAATCGGCCGCAAGACCGCCGCCCGGAATCGTGAAGCGTTCGGCGCGGGTCGGCGCGCGGTCGTTTTCCGGCGCGAACCAGTCGCGCAGCCGCGCGTGGCGGATCTGTTCGAAGTGGGATTGAAGGGCAGTCCAGGCGGGGAGCGATTTCAGCGTCATGACGGTTCGAGTGAAGCGTGAATCGGGAGGAATGCCGCGCCGGCTCATCGGGATCGGAAAGCCGGCGGACGAGAAGGCCCGCCGTGCGGCGGGGCAGTCAGTATAGCGGCGTTACGTGTCGGCGCGCGGCGACGGATAAAAAAGGCGATTGATCAGCGTGCGCACCATCGGCGCGAGCTCGCCCGCGGTGAGCCCGGCCGGGCCGGTGCCGTTCGCGGTCAGCGTGTCGGCCGCGAGGCCGTGCAGGTAGACGCCGGCCAGCGCGGCTTCGTATGGCGCGACCCGTTGCGCGAGCAGCGCGCCGATCAGGCCGCCGAGCACGTCGCCGGTGCCGCCGGTGGCGAGCGCCGCGTTGCCGGTCGGGTTGATCGCTACGCGTCCGTCGGGCGCGGCGATCACCGTGCCCGAGCCTTTCAGCACGACGATGCCGGCGTAACGGGCGGCGAGCGTCTGCGCGGCCGCGACGCGATCGCGCTGCACCGCGGCCGTGTCGCTGCCGTGCAGGCGCGCGGCTTCGAGCGGATGCGGCGTCAGCACGCACGGCTTGCCGCGTGCGCCGCGCGCGGCGACGGCGGCCGCGAGGTCCGCGTGCGTCGCGACGAGGTTCAGCGCGTCGGCATCGAGCAGCGTCGGGAGGTCGTGCGCGAGCACGTCGCGCACGAGCGTCGCCGCGGCCTCGCGCGTGCCGAGCCCGCAACCGGCCGCGATCGCGGTCATCGCGCCGAGGTCGAGCGTGTCGGCCGGATGCAGCATCAGTTCGGGGAACGGCGGGTCGTACGGCGGCGCGCCCGCGCCAAGGAAGCCGACGTGCACCTTGCCGGCGCCCGCGAACAGCGCGGCGCGGGCGGCGAGGATCGGCGCGCCGCACATGCCCGTGTCGCCGCCGAGCACCGCGAGGCTGCCGTACGTGCCCTTGTGGGACGCGAAGGCGCGCGCGGGCAGCGCCGCGGCGAAGCGCGCGGGCGCATTCAGCACGATGGCCGGCGCGGCGGGCGGCGCGACGTCGAGCGACGCGACGTGGATCTCGCCGGCGAGATCGCGGCCGTCGCCCGTGTAGAGGCCGGGCTTCGCGCCGATGAAGGTGAGCGTGTGGGTGGCCGCGACGGCGACGCCCGCGCCGACGATCCGGCCCGTATCGCTGTCGAGCCCGCTCGGCACGTCGAGCGCGAGTACGCGGCCGCCGCTGCGCGCATGGGCGGCGATGCGTGCGGCCTGCTCCGCGAACGCGCCGTCGAGCGCACGGCCGAGGCCGATGCCGAACAGCCCGTCGACGACCCACGCGTAGCCCTCCAGCGACGCGGGCGCGGTGGCCGACAACGGCACGCCGGCGGTGCGCGCGAGGCCCAGCGCCCATTGCGCGTCGTCCGGCTTGACCGGCACCGGCATCCACGCATGCGTGGCGACACCGAGCTGCTGGAGCTGCGCGGCGGCCACCAGCGCGTCGCCGCCGTTGTTGCCGGGGCCGACCGCGAACCAGACGGGGCGATCGTCGCCGGCGACGCGTTCGGACAGCCAGTGCGCGGCGGCGGCGCCGGCGCGGCCCATCAGCGTGTGCGGCGGCAGCGCGGCGGCGGCGTCGGCTTCGGCCGCGCGCAGGTCGGCGACGCGCAGCAGTGCGATCGGATCGGAATCGGGAAGCGGGCGGGTAACGGTCATCGCGGGATCGTGGCGGCGGGCAAGGAGGCCGCCACGGGTCGGCCCCGCGGCGGTCAGGTCGTGAAGCGGCCGGCGCTCAGCGCGGCGAGCGTGTCGGCGGGCCAGTGCTGGACGTTGCCGCCCAGATAGTCGGTCACCACTTTAGCAGACCCGCACGCGAGGCCCCAGCCGGCCGGGCCATGGCCGAAATTGACGAACACGCGTGGGTGCGGGGTCGGACCCACGACGGGCAGGCCGTCCGGCGACAGCAGTTGCATGCCCCGCCACGGCAGGGCGGCGGAGATCTTGGCGGCGCCGGGCACCCAGTCATGGACGGCCTGGCCGAGCAGCGCGAGCGCGGCCTCGGACAACGGCTCGGCAAGCGGTTTTGCGGTATCGGCGACGCTCTGCAGCACGGCGGCGCCGCCGACGCGCAGCCGCTGGTGGGTGCGCGTGATCGAGATCCGCTTGATCGAATCGACGACGCAAAGGTGCGGCGAGTGTTCTTCGTACGCGACCGGTGCGGTGAGCGTATGGACGCGCGCGGGGTGCAGCGGCAGGCGCCAGCCGAGCCGTTCGAGCAGCGGGAGGCTGCCCGCGCCGGCGGCGACCACGATCGCGTCCGCGGAAATCACGTCGACCTCGCGCGCCTGCGCCGCGCGCCGGTTGCCCGGCGGCACGAGCTCGACCGCGGCGCGGCCGCTGTCGACGCGGATCGCGGCGACGTCCGCGCCGAAGCGGAACTGCACGCCGTGCTCGTCCAGCGTCTGCTTGATCAGTTTCGCGAACAGCGGGCAATTGCCGGTGCGCTCGGTTTCGAGCAGCACGCCGCCGGCAAAGCCGGGTTCGGCCGGCACCGACGGTTCGAGCGCCGCGCATTCGTCGGCGGTGAGGGTGCGGTACGGCTGGTCGAGCGTGCGCAGCAGGTCGAGCGCCGGTTGCAGCGCATCCCAGTCGCGCGGATCGCGCACGACGTGCAGGATGCCGGGTTTCTGTTCGAATTCGAGCTCGAAACGCGCGTCGATATCGGCGAGCGCGTCGCGCGACGCGTCGATCAGCGGACGCAGCCGCGCGTACTGCGCGGCGAACGCGTCGGGCTCGCGCAGCGTGCCGAGCTGCTTGACGAAGCGGCGCACGCCGCCGTTGAAGCCCGGCTTGTAGACGATGCCGCTGTCGCGCGGCTGGCGCTGGCGCATGAAAGTCGGGCCGAACCAGACGTCGAGCGGGCTCGGCAGCAGCGCGCCGCCGTCGCCGTAGGTCGCACCTTGCGCGACGGTCGCGTGGCGTTCGACCACGCACACGCGATGGCCGGCCGCGCGCAGCTGGTAGGCGGTGGCGACGCCGCTGATTCCGCCGCCGATGACGATGACATCCATGGAGTGCTTCGATGACGGGCGGCGCGCACGCCGCCCGGTGAGAATTCGCTGAGGGCCGGGCCCGGTGAACCCGGAATGATAGCGCCAAAAGTGCGCGAGCCGGCGCCGGCCGAGCATGGGTCGTGCGGTCGGGCCACGGCGGCGGGCATCCTGGGCCCGCGCAGGCCGGCCCGGCGGGCGGCCGTGCGCGCCACGCGTCCCGGCACCGTCGCGGTGCATGCGGACTACCGATCGGCCGGTCTTGGGCGGCCGACTTCCGGGTATAATTACGGCCTTCCTTTCGCCCCACGTCGCCACCTCGCGCGACTCATCGACGTCAGTCCAGCCCATGGCTCACTTCTCGTGTTTTCCCGGCGCTTCGGCCCTCTCCGATTTCCGTCAAACCCGTCTGCTCGATACGCTCAGGCAAATCGACGCCAACATCGTCGCGGTGCGCGGCCAGTTCCTGCACTTCGTCAATGCGGCCGAGCCGCTGTCGGCCGACGACAGCGCGCGCATCGATGCGCTGATGCACTACGGCGAGCCGTTCCAGCCGGCGGGCGAGAAGGGCACGACCGAGACCTTCGTCGTGCTGCCGCGCTTCGGCACGGTCTCGCCGTGGGCGAGCAAGGCGACCGACATCGCGCAGCACTGCGGCCTCACGCAGGTGCGCCGCATCGAGCGCGGCGTCGAATTCACGGTCACGCTGAAGTCGGGCCTGCTCGGCGGCAAGAAGGCGCTGTCGGACGACGCGCGCGCGGCCGTCGCGGCCGCGCTGCATGACCGGATGACCGAAAGCGTGGTCGCGGCGCGCGACGACGCGAAGCACCTGTTCGACGAACTGCCGGCCAAGCCGCTGTCGACCGTCGACGTGCTGGGCGTCGGCCGCGGCGCGCTGGAGCGCGCGAACGTCGAGCTGGGCCTCGCGCTCGCCGACGACGAGATCGACTATCTGGTCGACGCGTTCCGCAAGCTCGAACGCAACCCGACCGACGTCGAACTGATGATGTTCGCGCAGGCGAACAGCGAGCACTGCCGCCACAAGATCTTCAACGCGCAGTGGACGATCGACGGCGAAGCGCAGGACATGTCGCTGTTCGCGATGATCCGCAACACCGAGAAGCTGAGCCCGCAGGGCACGATCGTCGCGTATTCGGACAACTCGTCGATCATGGTCGGCGCCGAGGCCGAGCGCTGGTTCCCGCGCAAGGCCGGTGCGCTCGGCGAGCCGGGCGAGCGCTACGGCCGCCACACCGAACTCACGCACACGCTGATGAAGGTCGAGACGCACAACCACCCGACGGCGATCTCGCCGTTCCCGGGGGCGGCGACCGGCGCGGGCGGCGAGATTCGCGACGAAGGCGCGACGGGCCGCGGTGCGCGCCCGAAGGCCGGCCTCACGGGCTTCACCGTGTCGAACCTCGACCTGCCGGACGCCCGCCAGCCGTGGGAAAACGCGCGCGACGCCGCGCAGCCGGTGGCCGAGCGCAACCCGAACGAGCAGCACGGCCCGTACGGCCGCCCGGACCGCATCGCGTCGCCGCTGCAGATCATGATCGACGGCCCGCTCGGCGGCGCCGCCTTCAACAACGAATTCGGCCGCCCGAACCTCGGCGGTTACTTCCGCGTGTACGAGCAGAACGTCGGCGGCACGGTGCACGGCTATCACAAGCCGATCATGATCGCGGGCGGCCTCGGCAACATCGCGGATCAGCACACGCACAAGCACGACGTGCCGGCGGGCTCGCTGCTGATCCAGATCGGCGGCCCCGGCATGCGGATCGGCATGGGCGGCGGTGCCGCGAGCTCGATGGCGACCGGCGCGAACACGGCCGAACTCGACTTCGACTCGGTGCAGCGCGGCAACCCGGAAATCGAGCGGCGCGCGCAGGAAGTGATCAACGGCTGCTGGCAGCTCGGCGCGGAAAACCCGATCCTGAGCATCCACGACGTCGGCGCGGGCGGCCTGTCGAACGCATTCCCCGAAATCGTCGACGGCGCGGGCAAGGGCGCGCGCTTCGAACTGCGCAAGGTCGCGCTCGAGGAATCGGGCCTGTCGCCGCGCGAAATCTGGTCGAACGAGGCGCAGGAGCGCTACGTGCTGGCGATCGCGCCGGCCGACCTGCCGCGCTTCGAGGCGATCTGCGCGCGCGAGCGCTGCCCGTTCGCGGTGGTCGGTGTCGCGACCGACGAACGCCAGCTGAAGCTCGTCGACGACGAAGCGACGGGCGCCGACGAATACCCGGTCGACATGCCGATGGAAGTGCTGCTCGGCAAGCCGCCGCGCATGCACCGCGACGTCACGCGCGTGAACACCGAGCGTGCGCCGGTCGACGTGACCGGCATCGCGCTGTCGGCGGTCGCGCTCGACGTGCTGAAGCACCCGACGGTCGGCAGCAAGTCGTTCCTGATCACGATCGGCGACCGTTCGGTCGGCGGTACGTCGGTGCGCGACCAGATGGTCGGCCCGTGGCAGGTGCCGGTGGCCGACTGCGCGATCACCGCGCTCGACTACGCGGGCTTCAAGGGCGAGGCGATGACGATGGCCGAGCGCACGCCGCTCGCCGTGATCGATGCACCGGCATCGGGCCGCATGGCCGTCGGCGAAGCGATCACGAACATCGCGAGCGCGCCGATCGCGTCGCTCGACAAGCTGAAGCTGTCCGCGAACTGGATGGCCGCGTGCGGCACGGCCGGCGAAGACGCCGCGCTGTTCGACACGGTCAAGGCGATCGGCATGGAGCTGTGCCCGGCGCTCGGGATCGGCATCCCGGTCGGCAAGGATTCGCTGTCGATGAAGACGAAGTGGGACGAGCAGGGCGTCGCGAAGGAAGTGGTGTCGCCGGTGTCGCTGATCATCTCCGCGTTCGCGCCGGTCGAGGACGTGCGCCGCCATCTCACGCCGCAACTGCGCCGCGTGGCGGATGCGGGCGACAGCGTGCTGATCGCGATCGACCTCGGCCGCGGCAAGAACCGGATGGGCGGCAGCATCTTCGCGCAGGTCACGCAGCAGGTCGGCGACACGACGCCGGACGTCGACGACGCGGAAGACCTGAAGCGCTTCTTCAACGCGATCCAGTCGCTCAATGCGCAGGACAAGCTGCTCGCGTACCACGACCGCTCGGACGGCGGCCTGTGGGCGACCGTGTGCGAAATGGCGTTCGCGGGCCACGCGGGCGTATCGCTGAACGTCGACATGCTGACGCTCGACCCGAACCACGAATCCGACTACGGCGACGCGAAGGACTGGGCGAAGCAGACGAGCGGCCGTCGCGACGACCGCACGCTGCGCGCGCTGTTCTCCGAAGAGCTCGGCGCCGTCGTGCAGGTGCGCGCGTCCGACCGCGACGCGGTGCTCGGCGCGCTGCGCGAATTCGGCCTGTCGACGTGCTCGCACGTGATCGGCTCGGTCAACGATCGCGACGTGATCGAGGTGTACCGCGATGCGAAGAAGATCTTCGACGCGCCGCGTACCGAGCTCCATCGCGCCTGGAGCGAAGTGAGCTGGCGCATCGCGCGCCTGCGTGACAACCCCGCCTGCGCGGATGCCGAATACGACGCGCTGCTCGACGCGGCCGACCCGGGCCTCTCGCCGGTGCTCACGTTCGATCCGGCCGACGACATCGCCGCGCCGTTCATCGCGACGGGCGCACGGCCGCGCGTCGCGATCCTGCGCGAGCAGGGCGTGAACTCGCATCTGGAAACGGCGTATGCGTTCGACCGCGCCGGCTTCGATGCGCACGACGTGCACATGAGCGACCTGCTCGCGGGCCGCGCGACGCTGGCCGATTTCGCGGGTGCGGTCGCGTGCGGCGGCTTCTCGTACGGCGACGTGCTGGGCGCGGGCGAAGGCTGGGCGAAGACGATCCGTTTCAACGCGAACCTCGCTGACATGTTCTCGGCCTTCTTTGCGCGTCCCGATACGTTCGCCCTCGGTATCTGCAATGGCTGCCAGATGCTGTCGAGCATCGCGTCGATGATCCCGGGCGCGCAAGCGTGGCCGAAGTTCACGCGCAACAAGTCCGAGCAGTTCGAGGCGCGTTTCTCGTTCGTCGAAGTGGAGAAATCGCCGTCGATCTTCTTCGCGGGAATGGAAGGCTCGCGGATTCCGGTCGCGGTCGCGCACGGCGAAGGCTATGCGGACTTCTCGCAGCAAGGCGACATCGACCGCGTCGCGGTCGCGATGCGTTACGTCGACCACCGCGGCGAAGCGACCGAGCGCTATCCGTTCAACCCGAACGGGTCGCCCGCCGGCATCACGTCGGTCACGACGGCTGATGGCCGCTTCTCGGTGCTGATGCCGCACATGGAGCGCGTGCATCGTACGGTGACGATGAGCTGGCACCCGGAAGGCTGGGGTGACGCGAGCCCGTGGATGCGGGTGTTCCGCAACGCACGTCGCTGGATCGGCTGATCCGGATGATGTTCGACCCGAACGCGCCGGTCGAGATCGTCACGCTGCGTGACGAGCGTGCGAGCGAGGCCGACGCGATCGGCCGCGTGATCCGTGCGGCGTTCGCGGGCGAGCCGCAGGGCGGCGCGTTCGAGCAGCGCATCGTCGACACGCTGCGTGCCGACGGTGCGCTGAGCGTATCGCTCGTCGCGGAGCGCGACGGGCGCATCGTCGGGCACGTCGCGTTCTCGCCGGTCGCGATCGGCGGCGAGCCGGCCGGCAGTCAGCAGTGGTACGGGCTGGCGCCGCTCGCGGTGCGGCCCGATTGCCAGCGGCAGAGCATCGGCGCGGGGCTCGTGCGCACGGGGCTCGACGCATTGCGCCGGCTCGGCGCGCGTGGCTGCGTGGTGCTCGGCGAGCCGGCGTATTACGCGCGTTTCGGATTCGAACCGCACGGCGACATCGTGTTTGCGGGCGTGCCGGCCGAGTATTTCCTCGCGCTGTCGCTCGATGATTCCGCGCCGCTTCCGGCAGGCGACGTGCGTTACCACGACGTGTTTTATCCCGCGTAGCGAACGCTGCGGGCGGGTGACGGCCTGGCACAATAAAAAACCGCTCCTCGGAGCGGTTTTTTATTGTGCGTCGGCTAAGCCCCATCGCATCGCGGCACCCCTGTTCGTGCGCGCCAAAAGAAAAAGCCGCTCCGAAGAGCGGCTGATCGATGCGCGTGTGACGCGCGCCGGCGTTACTGGATCTTGGCCTGCTGGCGCAGACCTTCCTCGAACGCCTGCAGCTTCTGCTGCACGAGCTGCTGCGCGATCTGCGCCTTCACCTGGTCGAACGGCGGCGGGGCGATGTCGCGGATGTCGTCGACGCGGATGATGTGCCAGCCGAACTGCGTCTTCACCGGCGTGTCGGTCATCTGGCCTTTCTGCAGCTTCTGCGCGGCCGCCGCGAATTCCGGCACGTACGCCTTCGGATCGGACCAGTCGAGATCGCCGCCGTTCTTGCCCGAACCCGGATCCTTCGAGTATTGCTTCGCGAGATCCTCGAACTTCGCGCCGCCCTTGATCTTCGCGATCAGGTCCTTCGCCTGCTGCTCGTTGTCGACGAGGATGTGGTGCAGGTGATACTCGCGGTTGCCGCCCACGCCCTTGACGAGCTCGTCGTAGCGCGCCTTCACTTCGGCGTCGGTCGGCTGGTTCTTCTTCAGGAAGCCCTCGATCATCGAGCGCAGCACGACGGTCTGCTGCGCGACGGCGACTTGCGCCTTTACGTCCGGACGGTTCGGGATGCCTTCGCGAATCGCTTCCTGCATCAGGATTTCGCGGTTCACGAGCTCCTGGCGCACGGCCTGCTGCAGTTGCGGGCCGTCGGTCTGGCCTTGCTGGACGAGCTGCGCGACCATCGCGTCGGCGCGCGACTTCGGAATCGGCGTGCCGTTGACGACGGCGATGTTCTGGGCGAATGCCGGTGCCGCTGCAAATGCAGCCGCCGCGACCCACAGGCGGGGGGATGTCAGGATCATCGGGAATTCCTAATGAGACTAGATTGAAGATTCGTTGAATTCTTCGGGCGTGTAAGCCACGATCGCGAGCGCGTGAATGCCGCGCTGCATCGCATCAGCGAGCGCATCATACACCAGCCGGTGCCGCGCGACGCGCGGCTTGCCCGCGAACGCGGACGACACGATCGTGACCGTGAAGTGGCCGCCGGCGGCCGCGCCGGCGTGGCCTGCGTGCTGCGCGCTGTCGTCGCGCACGGTGAGCGACAGCGGCGCGAGCGACGCGGTGAGGCGCGCTTCGATCAGCGCGATGCGTTCGTCGGCGGAGGCGTGGAGAAAGGCGTCGGTCATGTCACTCGTCCTTCAGGTACTTCGTGAGCCACAGGCTCTGCAGGATGATGAATACGACCATCGCGCCCGTCGTCCCGAACAGCTTGAAGTTCACCCATTGCGATTCGGTGAAGTTGTGCACCACGTACAGGTTCGCGACGCCGAGCACCGCGAAGAACAGCGCCCACGCGAGGTTCAGCTTGTCCCACACGGGGGACGGCAGCGTGAGCTGCTTGCCCATCATCTTCTCGATCAGGTTCTTGCTGAACGCATAGCGCGCGGCGAGCAACCCGATCGCAAACAGCCAGTACAGCACAGTCGGTTTCCATTGAATGAATTTCTCGTCATGCAGGACGAGGGTGGCGCCACCGAACACGACGATCACGCCGAGGCTGACCCACAGCATCGTGTCGACCTTCCGGTGCCGGAAGGCGACCCATGCGACCTGGGCCAGCGTCGCGACGATCGCGACGGCGGTGGCGGTAAAGATGCCCCAGACCTTGAAGGCGACAAAAAACAGGATGATCGGAAACAGATCGAACAGGAATTTCATGGCGCTCGCAGCTGCGTGACGGGCCGCGGGCGCGGCCTGTCACCGTTGTAGGGACCCGCCAGGCATCGCCGTCGCGGATCGGGGCGGCCAGCCCGGGGCTGGCTGCCGCGGCGATCCGCCCGGCGCCGCTCATTCGTTTTCGGGTCGGGACTCGAAGTTTAACGCAGCCGAATTGATGCAGTACCGCAAACCGGTCTTGTCGCGCGGGCCGTCCTCGAAGACGTGGCCCAGATGCGCGCCGCAGTGGTTGCAGCGCACCTCGACGCGCACCATTCCGTGCGAGTAGTCGATCTTCTCGTCGATCACCTCGCCGTTGAGCGGCTTGAAGTAGCTGGGCCAGCCGCAGCCCGAGTGGAACTTGGCGCCGGATTCGAACAGCGGCGTGCTGCAGACGACGCACTTGTAGATGCCGGCATCCTCGGTGTCGGTGTATTCGCCGGTGAACGCGCGCTCGGTCGCCGCGTGCTGCGTGACCTCGTACTGCATCGGCGTGAGCCGGCGGCGCAGCTCGGCGTCGTCTTTCTGGTACGGGAAGGTCTTGTCGTCGGAATCGTGGGACATGGGGGTTCTCCTGATCGGTCGGTCGAGATGCGCGGGTTGCGGGCTCAGGACGAGCAGCTCACTTCGAGCGAGCCGGCCCAGTCGGGCGGCAACGCCGCATACGCTTCATGCTCCGGTTGTTCGTCGAACGGGCGGCGCAGGATCTGCGCGAGCCGCTCGACTTCCGAAAAATCCTTTTCCTTCGCGCGCCGGATCGCGACTTCGGCCAGATGGTTGCGAAGCACGTATTTGGGGTTCGCGCGGTTCATTGCAACTGCGCGTGCCACGTCGTCGCGCGTTTCCTCGGACAGCCGCGCGCGATAGAGGTTCGCCCATGCGTCGAACGCTTCACGGTCGATGAAGAGGTCGCGCACGGGCGCGTCGCGGCTCGCGTCGTGCTTCGAGATCTGCGCGAGCCGGCGGAACGTCAGCGTGAAATCCGCGTGGCTCGCATGCATCGTCTCGAGCAGCTTGTTCGCGAGTTCGGCGTCGCCCTCGCGTTCGAGCGCGAGGCCGAGCTTCGCGCGCATCGCGCGTTCGAGCGCGGGGCCGAAGCGTTCCGGAAACTTCGCGAGTACGGCCTGGGCGTCGTCCACCGCACGCTCGGCGCGCGCATCGTCGTCGGCGATGCCGTGCTGCAGCCCGATCAGCGGCAGCAGCGCCTGCGCGAGGCAGTAGCAGTTCCAGTGCGCGATGCGCGGCTGCATCCGGTACGCATAGCGGCCGCCGGTATCGGAGTGGTTGCAGATATGGTTCGCATCGAACGCGTCGACGAAGCCGAACGGACCGTAGTCGATCGTCACGCCGAGGATCGACATGTTGTCGGTGTTCATCACGCCGTGGCAGAAACCGACGGCCTGCCATTGCGCGACGAGGTCGGCCGTGCGCAGCGTCGCGGCCTCGAGCAGCGCGAGGTACGGATCGTCCGCGTCGCGGCAGGCCGGATGGAAGCGGTCGATCACGTGATCGGCAAGCTGGCGCAGCAGGTCGGGGCGATCGTTCGAGAAGAAGTGCTCGAAGTGGCCGAAGCGCACGAAGCTTTCCGACACGCGCGTGACGACGGCCGCCGTCTCGATCTCCTCGCGCACCACCGGCTGGTCGGAGCCGATCACCGTCAGCGCGCGCGTGGTCGGGATGCCGAGGTGATGCATCGCTTCCGAGCACAGGAACTCGCGGATCGACGAGCGCAGCACCGCGCGGCCGTCGCCCATCCGCGAATACGGCGTGCGGCCGCCGCCCTTGAGCTGCAGTTCGTAGCGCCGGCCGTCGGTGCCGGGCAATTCGCCGATCGTCAGCGCGCGGCCGTCGCCGAGCTGGCCGGCCCACACGCCGAACTGGTGGCCGGAATAGACCGACGCATACGGCATCGCGTTCGCGGGCCAGTCGCGCGTCGGGTTGCCGGCGAACAGCTCGGCGAAGCCGGGCTGCGCGGCGAGCGTGGGCGGCAGATCGAGCAGCTGCGCGACTTCGTCGGAAAAGCCGACGACGTACGGCGCGGCAAGCGGCGCGGCCGGCAGCCGCGTATGAAACGCGTCGCCGAGCGTGACGAACGCGCCCTCGGCGGGCGCGCCGAGCGTCGCGGCGAGGTCGGGGAGGGTGTCAGCCGCATCGGCTGCGCTTCGGGAAAACGACATGTTGAGCGCCTCTGGGTAAGCCGATATTGTAAGGCGGCGCCGCGCCGCCCGCATGGCGGCCCGCGCACCGTGCGCCACGCCCGTCCGGGGCCGCTGACGGGCGCACACCAGGGCTGCTTCGCTACGGAAACAGCCCCCAGGCTGGTCACCGATTCGCATCCTCAGGGAGAACAAGACGATGGGTAAGCCGTTGCTGGGCCAGATGATGGATGTGCCGTTGCTCGTGTCGTCGCTGATTTCGCATGCCGCGCGGCACGCCGGCGACACGGAGATCGTGTCGAAGCGCGTGGAAGGCGACCTGCATCGCTACACGTACCGCGATTGCGAACGCCGCGCGAAGCAGCTGGCGCAGGCGCTGGCGCGGCTCGGCGTCGAAACCGGCGACCGCGTCGGCACGCTGGCGTGGAACGGCTACCGGCATCTGGAAGCGTACTACGGGATCGGCGGGATGGGCGCCGTGTGCCATACGATCAATCCGCGCCTGTTTCCCGAACAGATCGCGTACATCGTCAATCACGCGGAAGACCGCTACGTGCTGTTCGACATCAATTTCGCGCCGCTGGTCGACGCGATCGCGCCGCAATGCCCGCACGTGAAGGGCTGGATCGCGATGACGGGCGCCGCACACCTGCCGTCCGCCGCCACGCCGCTGCTCTGCTACGAAACGCTCGTCGAAGCGGAAGACGGCCACTACGATTGGCCGCGCCTCGACGAACAGCAGGCGTCGGGGCTCTGCTACACGTCCGGCACGACCGGCAACCCGAAGGGCGTGCTGTATTCGAATCGTTCGACCGTGCTGCATGCGTACGGCGCCGCGCTGCCCGACGCGATGAACCTGTCCGCGATGGACGCCGTGCTGCCCGTCGTGCCGATGTTCCACGTCAACGCATGGGGGCTGCCGTACGCGGTGCCGCTGACGGGCGGCAAGCTGGTGCTGCCGGGCAAGGATCTCGACGGGAAATCGCTGTACGAGCTGATGGAGGCCGAGCGCGTGACGTTTTCCGCAGGCGTGCCGACCGTGTGGCTCGGGCTGCTGAACTACATGCGCGAAGCCGGTGTCCGTTTCTCGACGCTGAACCGCACGGTGATCGGCGGCTCCGCGTGCCCGCCCGCGATGCTGCGCACGTTCGAGGACGAATACGGCGTGCGCGTGATCCATGCGTGGGGGATGACCGAACTGTCGCCGCTCGGCACGCTCGCGAAGCTCAACTGGGCGCAGTCGCAGCGGCCGCTCGACGCGCAGCGCCGGCTGCTCGAGAAGCAGGGGCGCGTGATCTGCGGCGTCGACATGCGCATCGTCGGCGACGATGGCCGCGAACTGCCGTGGGACGGCGTCGCGTTCGGCGAACTGCAGGTGCGCGGGCCGTGGGTGATCGACCACTACTTTCGCGGCGACGCGTCGCCGCTCGCGGACGGCTGGTTCCCGACCGGCGACGTCGCGACGATCGACCCCGACGGCTTCCTGCAGATCACCGACCGCAGCAAGGACGTAATCAAGTCGGGCGGCGAGTGGATCAGTTCGATCGACATCGAGAACGTCGCGATCGCGCATCCGGGCGTGGCCGAAGCCGCCTGCATCGCCTGCGCGCATCCGAAATGGACCGAGCGGCCGCTGCTCGTCGTGGTGCCGCGCGAAGGCGCGAACCTGAGCCGCGACACGCTGCTCGCGTTCTACGAGGGCAAGGTCGCGAAATGGTGGATTCCCGACGACGTCGTGTTCGTCGAATCGCTGCCGCACACCGCGACCGGCAAGCTGCAGAAGCTGAAGCTGCGCGAGACGTTCCGCGATTACGTGTTGCCCACGGCGGTGTGCGCGCCGTAAGGCCCAGGCCCGGGCCGCCGCCGCTTCAACCTCCGCATCGGTCGCCCGATCCGTCCCCGGATCGGGAACAAAATTCAAATTGAACGACCGTGCTTTTTCGTTGTATGCTGCCTCCGTTCATCCGGACATGCGGCTGTTCGACCGCGCACAATGAAGCGCAGCCAATCCGGCGCGCGATGCATGGAGGCAGGCAGATGGCAGTGGATTACTCGACTCGCGACGGCGTGGCCGTCATCACGCTCAACAATCCGCCCGTCAACGGGCTCGGCCTGTCGACCCGCCAGGGCGTCATGGACGCGCTCGATCGCGCCGCGCAGGACCCGTCGGTCACGGCCATCGTGCTGACCGGCGCGGGCCGCGCGTTCTCGGGCGGTGCCGACATCACCGAATTCAATACGCCGAAGGCGCTGCAGGAGCCGACGCTGCACACCGTGATCCGCGCGGTGGAGGCGAGCGCGAAGCCGGTCGTCGCGGCGCTGCACAGCGTCGTGATGGGCGGCGGCCTCGAGCTCGCGCTCGGCGCGCATTACCGCGTCGCGGCGCCGGGCGCGCAGGTCGCGCTGCCCGAGGTGAAGCTCGGGCTGCTGCCGGGCGCGGGCGGCACGCAACGCCTGCCGCGCGCGGTCGGGCTCGAAACCGCGCTGAACATGATCGTGTCGGGTGCGCCGGTGCCGTCGGAGCAGCTCGCGAAGAGCGGGCTGTTCGACGAAATGGCCGACGGCGACCTGCTCGACGCGGCCGTGGCGTTCGCCCGCAAGGTCGGCGCGCAGAAGAGGCCGCATCCGCGCGTGCGCGATCGCAAGATCGTCCACGACAACGCGGCCGGTTTCATCCAGTTCGCGCGCAATTCCGCGCGGGCCGCCGCGCCGAACTACCCCGCGCCGCACAAGTGCATCGACGCGATCGAGGCCGGCGTGCTGAACGGTTTCGACAAGGGCAGCGTCGCCGAGCGCGAAGGTTTCGTCGCGCTGATGATGACGCCGGAAAGCCGCGCGCTGCGCCACGCATTCTTCGGCGAGCGGGCGGCGAGCAAGATTCCCGACGTGCCGGCCAATACGCCGCTGCGCGAGATCCGCCGGGTCGGCGTGATCGGCGCGGGCACGATGGGCGGCGGGATCGCGATGAACTTCATCAACGCCGGGCTGCCTGTCACGCTGCTCGAGACGAAGCAGGACGCGCTGGAGCGCGGCCTCGCGACGATCCGCAAGAACTACGACGCGCAGGTGAAGAAGGGCAAGCTCACGCAGGAGAAGCTCGACGCGCGCATGGCGCTGATCACGCCGACGCTGTCCTACGACGACCTGAAGGACGCCGACCTGATCGTCGAAGCCGTGTTCGAGGAACTCGGCGTGAAGGAGCAGGTGTTCAAGAAGCTCGACGAAGTCGCGAAGCCGGGCGCAATCCTCGCGTCGAACACGTCGACGCTCGACGTCGACAAGATCGCCGCGTTCACGAAGCGTCCGCAGGACGTGGTCGGCATGCACTTCTTCAGCCCGGCGAACGTGATGAAGCTGCTCGAGGTCGTGCGCGGCGCGCAGACCGCGAAGGACGTGCTCGCGACCGTGATGGCGGTGGCGAAGAAGATCCGCAAGACGGCGGTCGTGTCGGGCGTGTGCGACGGCTTCATCGGCAACCGGATGATCGAGCAGTACATCCGCCAGGCACTGTTCATGCTCGAGGAAGGCGCGCTGCCCGCGCAGGTCGATCGCGCGATCGAGAAATTCGGCTTCGCGATGGGGCCGTTCCGGATGAGCGACCTCGCCGGCAACGACATCGGCTGGGCGATCCGCAAGCGGCGCTACGTCGAGCAGCCCGGCCTGCAGTATTCGAAGATCGCCGACCGTCTGTGCGAACAGGGCCGTTTCGGCCAGAAGACGGGCGCCGGCTGGTACGACTACGTGCCGGGCGACCGCAAGGCGAAGCCGTCGTCGCTCGTCGACGAGATGGTCGTCGCGTACTCGAAGGAGCGCGGCGTCGAGCGGCGCAAGATTGGCGACGACGAGATCGTCGAGCGGCTCGTGTTCGCGCTCGTCAACGAAGGCGCGAAGATCCTCGAAGAGAAGATCGCGTCGAAGGCGTCCGACATCGACATGGTCTACCTGACCGGCTATGGCTTCCCGCTGTGGCGCGGCGGCCCGATGCTGTACGCGGATACGGTCGGTCTCTACAACGTCGAGCGCGCGATTCGCCGTTATGCGGCCGCGCCGAACGGCGACGCATGGCAACTCGCGCCGTCGATCGCGGAACTGGCGAAGGCCGGCCGCGGGTTCAACGGCTGACGCCGCCGTATCGCGGCGCGACCGATCCTGTCTGGAGACACGCAATGAAACGCACCGACGACGTCCTGCTCGTGATCGACGTGCAATACGACTTCATGCCGGGCGGCGCGCTCGCGGTGCCCGACGGCGATGCGGTCGTGCCGGTGATCAACGCACTGGCGCAACGCTTCGACCAGGTCGTGCTCACGCAGGACTGGCATCCGCGCGAACACGTGTCGTTCGCGGCGAACCATCCGGGCCGCGAGCCGTTCTCGACGCTCGCGCTGCCGTACGGCGAGCAGGTGCTGTGGCCCGTGCACTGCGTGCAGGACACCGACGGCGCGGCGCTGCATCGCGACCTCGACATTCCGCACGCGCGGCTCGTGATCCGCAAGGGCGGCGACGCGCAGGTCGACAGCTATTCCGCGTTCGTCGAAGCCGACCGCACGACGCGTACCGGGCTCGCGGGCTATCTGCGCGAACTCGGCGCGAAACGCGTGTGGTGCTGCGGGCTCGCGACCGACTATTGCGTCGCGTGGTCGGCGCTCGATGCGCGCGCGGCAGGCTTCGAAGCCGCGGTGATCAACGATGCGTGCCGTGCGATCGACCTGAACGGGTCGCTCGCGCACGCATGGCAGCAGATGCAGGCAGCGGGTGTCGCGCATGCGACGTCCGCGGGCGCGCGCCCGGCGGCGTAGCGCATTTCCCATCCGATTCAGGACATGAAGCAGGACCGAAGGAGACTCGCATGACCGAAGCCGTAATCGTATCGACCGCACGCACGCCGCTGGCGAAATCCTGGCGCGGTGCATTCAACATGACGCACGGCGCGACGCTCGGCGGCCACGTGGTCGCGGCCGCGCTCGAGCGCGCGAAGCTCGACCCCGCCCGCGTCGAGGACGTGATCATGGGCTGCGCGAACCCCGAAGGCGCGACGGGCGCGAACATCGCGCGGCAGATCGCGTTGCGCGCCGGCTTGCCGGTGAGCGTGCCGGGGATGACGGTGAACCGCTTCTGTTCGTCAGGGCTGCAGACCATCGCGCTGGCCGCGCAGCGGATCGTCGCGGGCGAAGGCGAGATCTATGTGGCCGGTGGCGTCGAGTCGATCTCGTGCGTGCAGAACGAGATGAACCGGCACATGATCCAGGAAGGCTGGCTCGTCCAGCACAAGCCCGAGATCTACTGGAACATGCTGCAGACCGCCGAGAACGTCGCGAAGCGCTACGGCATCTCGAAGGAGCGGCAGGACGCGTACGGCGTGCAGTCGCAACTGCGCGCGGCGGCCGCGCAGGAAGCCGGGCTGTTCCTCGACGAGATCGTACCGATCACCGTGCTGGCGGGCATCGCCGACAAGGCGACGGGCCGCCTGTTCACGCAGGAAGTGACGGTGTCGGCCGACGAAGGCATCCGGCCCGACACGACGCTCGAAGGCGTGTCGAAGATCCGTTCGGCGGTGCCGGGCGGCGTGATCACCGCGGGCAACGCGAGCCAGTTCTCGGACGGCGCGTCGGCGTGCGTCGTGATGAGCGCCGAGGCCGCGCAGCGCGAAGGGCTGCAGCCGCTGGGTGCGTTCCGCGGCTTCGCGGTGGCCGGTTGCGAACCCGACGAAATGGGCATCGGCCCGGTGTTCGCGGTGCCCAAGCTCCTGAAGCAGGCGGGGCTGAAGGTCGACGACATCGGCCTGTGGGAGCTGAACGAGGCGTTCGCGGTGCAGGTGCTGTATTGCCGCGACACGCTCGGGATCCCTGAGGATCGCCTGAACGTGAACGGCGGCGCGATCGCGGTCGGCCACCCGTACGGCGTGTCGGGCGCACGCCTGACGGGCCATGCGCTGATCGAAGGCAAGCGGCGCGGCGTCAAGTACGTGGTCGTCACGATGTGCATCGGCGGCGGGCAGGGCGCGGCCGGCCTGTTCGAAATCCTCTGATCTTTGACCGGCGGCGGCCGCGGTTGCGCTTTCGCGTCACCGCCCGCCGCCGTGGTGAATCGGCGCGGCGCACGCGCGATTCGCAACGATCGGGAAGTAAAAGGCATGCGCCCGGCAATGCCGTTTCCCCTGACTTGTCAAACGAATTGCCCCACCTATACTTGCTCTGACATTTGCCTTTCGGCACGATGGGCCAGATCGTGCGTCGTGCGATCCGTGCCGCGAAGAATCGAACCAACGCAGCAGACCGACCGGGGACCGAATGAGTACGACCTATGCAGCCGGGGAACCGCCGCGCGTCGTCAGCGCGGCCGCGAGGCTCTACGCGAAATGCCTGCTGGTCGGATTCGCGTTGCTGCCCGCCTATCTGATTGCCTATCTGTGGTTCTTCAGCGACCCGGGCGTCGTGTTCGAGAGCCACGCTTTCCATGAAATCGCGATCGCGGCGGCGACGGTCGAAGGCGCGTTCGTCACCTACGTGACGTGGGTGTGCTACCGGTCGTCCGGCGAGCCGCTGCTGCGCTGGCTCACGCTCGGCTTCCTCGGCTTCGCGATGATCTATGCGCTGCACGGGGCGTTCACCGGGATGGCGCACCACAATATCTGGCTGTTCCTGCTGTACGGGCCCGCGTCGCGGTTCGTGATGTCGGCGCTGCTGCTCACGGGCCTGCTGTCGTATTCGCGTCCGCCCGACCGGCTCGACAAGCGCACGAGCGTGCGCACCTGGCTGCCGTGGATCGTGTTCTTCCTGATCGTCAACGTGGCGGTCGCGTACATCGCCTATTCGCCGGTCGCCGGCGCGCCGGGCACGCGGCTGTCGATGGAAGGCGGCGCGCTGGTGTTTTCGCTGCTGAACGTGTGCCTGCTGCTCGCGCGGCGGATCCGCTCGCCGCTGATGGTGATCTACGGCGTGTCGATCATGGCGTTCGCGCTGTCGTCGCTCGCGTTCATCCTCGGCAAGCCATGGAATCACATGTGGTGGCTCGCGCATGCGATCTTCGCGGGCGGATTCTTCCTGCTCAGTTACGGCGTCGTGCAGGCGCTGCAGACGACGCGCTCGTTCTCGGCGATCTACAGCCAGGAAGACCTGATGAGCCGGCTGTCGGAATCGATGGCGCGCACCGAAAGCGCGCTGCAGGAGCTGCGGCGCACGAACCAGAAGCTCGAGTACATGGCCGCGACCGACCCGATGACGGGCGCGTCGAACCGCCGGCAGTTCATCGCGCAAGTCGAGCGCGAGATCGTGCGGGCCGAGCGCGACGGCACGCCGTTCTGCCTGCTCGCGCTCGATCTCGACAATTTCAAGAACATCAACGATGCGTACGGGCACCAGATCGGCGACGAGGTGCTGCGCGGCGTCGTGCGCCAGTGCCTCGAGGCGATTCGTCCGGCGGGCGCGCTCGCGCGGGTCGGCGGCGAGGAATTCATGGCGCTGTTGCCCGAGATGCCGCTCGAAGGTGCGCGGATGACGGCCGAGCGCGTACGTTCGTCGATCTCGAGTTCGCCGTTCGGGCTCGACTTCAAGCGCGTGCAGGTGACGGTCAGCGTCGGCGTCGCGCAGTACGGGGTCGACGGCAGCACGGTCGATACGCTGCTGCGGGTGGTCGACGAGCGGCTGTATCAGGCGAAGCGGGAAGGGCGGAATCGCGTGGTGTCGCGGTGATCCGGATTCCTTCGACGTCCCGGCGGCGGGCGTGCCGCCGGGTTTTTTGCATGCCGATGCCGTTGCCCGTCGGTATGCGTGCGGCGACGCGCTAGCGCGCCGCCACCGCCGTCGCCTGTTTCGGCTGTGCGTCCTGCGTCGGCTGCGACGCCTGCCACCAGTACTTGCCCGCGCGCTGCTGCGGATCACGGATCGCGAGATACGTCGTACTCCAGAGCTGCGCCGCGTTGGCTTCGGTCGCATCGGCGCTGCGCGTGCCGAATGCGTCGGTCTGGTACTTGCCGTTCACGTACGACCACGTCCACATTTCCGACGTGCGCATGTCGCGCCCGTTCGAGATCACCTGCCAGATCGTCTGCCGCGCTTGCGTGAGCAGCCTGCGGGTCGTGGCCGAAAGGTCCTGACGCGCGAGCTGGCGATCGAGCCCGGCCACCCACATCGCCTGCTGCCACGACCAGATCACCGTGCCGTGATACGCGGAGCTTGTGAACTTCGGCCACAGCGTCTGGCTTGCATACGCGGGGTTCGCGATCAGCATCCCGGCATCGGTCACGAGCCCGGTCGGGAACGGCCGCGTGACGTCGCTGACGATCCGCTGGAGCTGATCGTCCGGCGGCGTGCCGAACAGCAGCGCGAAGCCGCCGTCCGAATTCATCACCGGAATCGGGTTGCCCTGCTGATCGAGCGACAGCGCGTAGAAGGCCAGCGGGGCGTTGGGCGCGGCGCCGGCCGGCACGCCGGCAGACGGCGCATAGGCCGACACGTCGGTGGCCGCCTGTGCGGCCGGCACGCTGACCTGGAACAGCGGCGGCGCCTGCGTTTCCCAGGTGGCCGCCTGATTCGCCGTGTTGGCGAGCGTCGCACGCTGCCCGGCATCGAGGTACGGATCGAGCAGGCCGCGGGCGAGGAACGCGTTCGCCGCGCGCAGCGCGGCCGGCACGAGCACCGCGTTCACGTCGTACGGGTAGACGCCGCCGCCGAGGCCATCGGTGCTGTCGCGCCAGTTGCCGACGATTTCGCCGGGCCGCAGGTGGATCAGGTTCGCGACCGACGGCTGCTGCGCGAACGGCTGCGCGGTCGTCGCGACGTGCAGCAGATTGACGACGAGGCGGCTGCCGTTGGTCTGCCCGTCGCTGCCGCGCTGCGCCAGATACGCGGCCGCGCGGGCCTGGCCGCGCGTATCGTCGATCAGCCACGCGGCCGCGATCGGCGCGAGCAGGTAGTCGCTGTCGATCATCTTGTAGTCGTAGGTCGGCGTCGCATCGTTAGGCCGCCCGTTCTTCTGGTTGTCGATCAGCGCGAATTCGCCGATGCCTTCCTCGTGCGCGACCTTGCCGTCCGCCGACAGGCGGCTGAGCACCGACGACAGGCCGGCCTCGATCGCCGCGGGTTCGAGCACGGGCATCAGCATGCGGACCGAAATCAGCGTGTCGCGGCCGAAGTACGTGTCGTATTGCCACGAACCGGCCAGCAGCTTGTCGTTGAAGCTCAGGAATTCGAGCACGTTCTGGCTGACCGGGTCGGGATTCACGGCCGGCGCGAACAGGTCGGCGTGCGTGATCGGCGACAGCGGCGTCTCGCCGGACAGCGCATCGATGTGCAGCTTCAGCGTGCGTGCGCCCGCCGGCGCGTTCAGCACCAGCTTGCCACCCGCAGCCGGCGCGATGCTGCCGCCGTCGCGCAGCGTGATGCGCAGCGCATAGCCCGGTGCGCCGTCGATGCGGTCGCGTTGCCATTGCGCGGTGCTGCCCTGGACCGTCGGCGCGGTGAGGATCTGCGGCGGAATCGTGGCGCCGCCGTTGAAGTCGCGCAGGAAGCGCACGTTGCTGAGCATGCCCTGGCGGATCGTCAGCGACGTGGTGTCGACCGACACGTCGGCGCCGATGCCGTACAGCGGGCGGCCATGCGTGTCCGGGGCCGACAACGCGGACGGCGGCGTGTCGAGGCTCCAGTTTACCGGCTGCGCGGTGTCGTCGAACCATAGTCCGGTGCCGCTGTTGCCGGCGGGGAAGACTACCAGCAGGCGCGGCTTCGTCGACGAGCGCACCAGCAGGTGCGCGGCGACCTTGTCCTGCCGGTAGAACGCGTTGATCTGGCCGCCGGTATCCATGCGGAACGACAACGCGGCGGTGTTCGATGGCGGGGTGTTCGACTGGACGTCGTCGTCGTTGCAGGCCGACAGCAGGCCGGCACAGACGAGCCCGAGACACAGCGACTTCGCAAGGCGATGCATGTTGATGTCCCTCCTGATGACTGGCGATTTTTTATCCGGATGTTCTAATCGGCGGATCTTGAGTCCGTTTGATCCCGTCTTGTATTCATTCTGGCAAATGGCGGGAATTAATCGAGGCGTTGCGATTCGTCGAAAGGAAAATGGGTTGGCAAATAACCGAGTGGCCGATAATGTCGAAAGCTGAAAACCACAGGGGTGCGCGTCGATGTCCCGCGGGAAAGGCTATGCGACGGGCCTTCGCGCGGGTGGTGGCGAATCCGGGGCGGCGCAGAAAATGATGCGTAAGCCATCGTAGGCGATTCTAAATTTGCGGGAAAGCCGAAGTCAATAATGTTTTGGTTTTTGAATATTGAATTGAAAAGTGGTCGCAATTATTACCCGCCGCCCCGGTAAAATGTGCGATTTAATGGATGCCGATTAATGTGCTGCAGCTGTCCGAGGGCGAAGCAATTGGCAATGGCATGCCGCGCCGGCGATTGTTGCCGGACAGCGAACGAATCGCCGCGTGGTGTCGGTCAATGCCGTGACATGCCGACATGCTGAAACGGCGCGCACGAAGCCGAGCAAGCCGCGTTCCTGCGCATGCTTTCCACGACGACGGATCGCTGACGAAAGCGGAAAGAACTGCGACGTCTGCTAGCATCGGATGATTCCGACAACCCTGTCGGGATGCTGGCATGCGATCATCGCAGGAGACTCGTCAATGACGCTCGAATGCATCAATCCCAAGGATCTGCCCACACCGCAAACGTACACGCAGGTCGTCGTTGCGACGGGAAGCAAGATGGTATTCATCTCGGGCCAGGAGCCCGAGGACATCGACGGCAAGCTGGTGGGCCACGGTGATCTCGCGGCCCAGGCGCGTCAGGTATTCGGCAATCTCGGTCGCGCCCTTGCCGCTGCCGGTGCGCGGCCCGAGCAGGTCGCGAGGATCACCATCTACGTCGTGAACTACGAGCGCGATGCATGCTTGCCGATCATCGAAAGCGCCCGGGTGGCGCTGTTCGGCGATCACAAGCCCGCGGACGTGGTGCTCGGCGTGGCCGCGCTGTCGCCCGGTTACCTGATCGAAGTGGATGCGATCGCGGTCGTCGATTGATCGTTCGGCAGTCGCAATCATTGCATCGCCGGCACGCTCACTACGTGCCTTTTTCTTTATCGGCCACCAGTTGCGTTGTGAAACCAGGTTGCATCAGCCTGGTCTCGAGCGAGACACCTGCGGTTGTTGCCCATGATCCGCCTTTGGCGCCCCAGGCTCCTGTTTCAGGGTTCACGAGCGTCGCGTTTCAACGTTCTTGATAGTCATCCGGCAATTATCGATCGCTTTTTTCACTCGTTGGTGGAGCCCGTGATGCCTGCAAACAATCTCAAAGTTCGTCCTTTGGTCGGCGGGATCAAAATTGTGACCCGCAGCAAGATTGGCACTTTAGGTTTGGTCGTGAAATACAACGGCAACATGTGCTTTGTGACGGCGGGCCATGTGTTCGGAAAGGGAGATGCGAGGGTGGGGCAGCCCGATGACGCAAACCCGGTGGGTGACCTGCTTGAAAACTTCCTGGAGGACAACCAGGATATCGCCATCGTGAAGGTATCGTCGGGAGTCGACGCAACACCCAACGAGATATGGACGGACAGCGGTATAAAACAGGTGGCGTTCGGTTCAGACGTGCGTCCCACGAAGGACCAGCGTTTGTGGTTGCAGGGTGCGTTCTCTGGTCTCGTGAATTGCTCGGTTGCCGGGACAGATGTCGATATCACGGTGCCGGACACCAACGATCAAGTCAAGAATGTCGTCCTGCTCAACCTGGACGGAGAGGCTCGGACCCAACCGGGTGACAGTGGCGCGCCCGTGGTGGGGAAAGTGGGTGGCAAGGACGTCTGCTACGGTGTGTACGGCGGGAAAGTCGTGGTCGGCGCAGATACGTACGGGTGGTTCACGCCATTCGAGAACCTGTTTTGGGACTAGTCCGGCGTGATCGGATGTGACGCTGTCAAAGCCTTGGGTGCGAGAGCGCTCGGGGCTTTTGCATTGGGGGCACCGAAACGCGAACCGGGTCGACCTGCGCGGGAGCGTACTCGGGGTCGGCGGGGCACGGTCCAGACTCTCCCCGTCGTTGTACCAAGGACGCCGGTTTCAGGGGCAAATCTCCATCCGCCGCTTGGCGCTCGAGCAGGCAATCGAAACCCGTTTTGAACTGCGAGACGATTTCTGTCGAGATGTGTTTCGGAAAAGAAACGTGACGGCGGATCGCGTACTTCTATTCGGCCTTGTTGCAACGTCAATGCTGCTGTGGGCCGGGGCGGGAACGGTGCACACGTTTGGCGCCAGAGCCTGGCAGCGGACACGCCGACTTCGAGATACAGTCCATTGACGTCGGCAAGTTTGATAGGCTTCTCGCCTGCGCGAGCTTGTCGGCGCTCGAGGCCGGACAGGGTAACCGTGGGCGAACGGTGGAAAGGTGTAAAGTGCCCGACTGCCAAGGATGACAGGCCAATCGCCGAATCAACACGAACAGGAGCAACCGAAGTGATCAGACATATCGTGATGTGGAAGTTGAAGGAATCGGCCGAAGGCGCGACGCGTGCGCAGAACGCGCTGAAGCTGAAGGAAAAGCTCGAAGGCTGCCGCGACCTCGTGCCGGGCACCCTGCAGATCGACGTCGGCGTGGCGACGCCCGGCCTCGATGCGACCGCCGACATCGTGCTCGTCTCCGATTTCGCCGACAAGGCCGCGCTCGACGCGTACCAGGTGCATCCGGTTCACCAGGAAGTGAAGAAATTCGTCGTCGCGGTGGCCGAATCGCGCGAATGTGTCGACTACATCGTCGACAACGCACGATGAGCGACGCGGCAACCCCGACGGAAGGCCCGTCGATCGAAAGCCCGTTCGTCGATCTGCTCGGCGTGCAACTGGTGTCCGCGAAGGATGGCGCGAGCGAGATCGTGCTGCCGCTCGAGGAGCGGCACATGAACACGTGGAGCATCGCGCACGGCGGCGTGACGATGACGCTCGCCGATATCGCGCTCGCGATGGCGGCGCGCAGCCTGACCGACGACGGCGTCGGCGTCGTCACGGTCGAGATGAAGGTGAACTTCATGCAGCCGGGGCGCGGCGAACTGCGCGCTTACGGGCGCGTGATGCACCGCTCGACGACGATGGCCTACTGCGAAGGCGAAGTGCGCGACAGCGACGGCAATTTCGTTGCGAAGGCGCTCGGTACGTTCAAGTACATGCGGCGGCTCGCGGTCGGCCGCGACATCAAGCGGCAACGTTCGCGCACCGCGCCGGACGCCCAGCCGGGCCCGAGCGACGCGTAAACGCACCGGCCATGCACGGCCCTGTCTCTTCGATGAGGCAGGGCCGTTTTGTTTGGCAGCACGGGATGGCGGCACACGGCGCGGCGCGTACGCCGGTCCGGCCGCCGCGTGGCATCATGTCACGCTTGTCCGCTTTGTCCGTTCACGGCGCCACGCCGGCGCCGTCCATACCGATGCCGCTGAATCCGAAGATCGCCCAGGTGCTCGACATGATCGAGCGCGCGAAACGTCCGTCGTATCACCATCAGACGCCGCAGCAGGCGCGCGCCGCGTACGAGAAGAGCGCGCCGATCCTCGACGTCGCGCCGGCGCCGATGCATTCGGTGGAGGCGTGCGTCGTGCCGACGCGCGACGGCCGCACGATCGGTGCGCGGCTGTATTTACCGGTCGCGCCGAGCCTGGCGGAACCGCTGCCCGCGCTCGTGTACTACCACGGCGGCGGCTTCACGGTCGGCAGCGTCGACACGCACGATGCGCTGTGCCGGATGTTCGCGCACGATGCGCAATGCGCGGTGCTGTCGGTCGGCTACCGGCTCGCGCCCGAGCACCAATTTCCGACCGCGGTGAACGATGCGGACGACGCGTTGCAATGGCTGCATCGCGAGGCCGCCGCATTCGGCATCGACGCCGCGCGGCTGGCGGTCGGCGGCGACAGTGCGGGCGGGACGCTCGCGACGGTCTGCGCGGTGCTCGCGCGCGACGCGGGCATTCGCCTTGCGCTGCAGATGCTGATCTATCCGGGCGTGACGGGCTACCAGGACACCGAATCGCACGCGCGGCTCGCCAACGGCTACCTGCTGACGCAGGACACGATCCAGTGGTTCTTCGCGCAATACGTGCGCGATCGGGCGGATCGCGACGACTGGCGGTTCGCGCCGCTCGACGGCACGCGCGATGCACCGTCGTTCGCGGGCGTTGCGCCGGCGTGGATCGCGACGGCCGAATACGATCCGCTGAGCGACGAGGGCGCCGCGTACGCGGACAAGTTGCGTGCGGCCGGCAACGCGGTCACGCTGGTCCGCTATCCGGGGATGATCCACGAATTCTTCAAGATGGGCGGCTACGTGCCGGAGGTGCGGGCCGCGCATGCCGATGCGGTCGCGGCGCTGAAGGCTGCATTCGACGAGGTTTGACGGCGGGCGGCCGAAGGCCGCCCGCCGTGGGAGGGACTGCGATGACGAACGGCGTGGGCGGAGTGGAAACGGGCGACTGGACGGTACTGGGCGGCGACGCAGCCAGGATCCGCGACGCGGTATTCGTGCGCGAGCAGCAGATTCCGCCGGAATGGGCGCTCGACGACGACGATCCGCTGTCGCTGCATGCGGTCGCGTACCGGACCGACGCGGCGACCGGGTTGCGCCGCGCGGTCGCGACGGGGCGGTTGCTGCCGTCCGGCACGATCGGCCGCGTCGCGGTACTGGCCGACATGCGCGGGCAGGGCGTCGGGTCCGCCGTGCTGAATGCGCTGCTGGATGCCGCGCGGCGCCGCGGCCAAGCCGTCGTGCGGCTGTACGCGCAGGATTCGGCGGTGTCGTTCTATCTGCGGCACGGCTTCGCGGCGGTCGGCGAACCGTTCGTCGAAGCCGGCGTGCCGCACGTCGAGATGGCGCGCGCGCCGTAGCGCGCAACGCGTGCGTTCAGCGCGGCCGCGTCGCGTCGATATCGAATGTGAACGCGCGCTCGAACGCGCCCGGCCGGACGGTGCGGTGCGAGCCGTCGTCGTCGCTGCGCTCCTTGACCTCCACCGTCAGCCGCACGCCTTCCTTCATCGTTACGCGCAGCGCGGTGGTGCCGCGTGTGCCGTATTCGGGCGTCTCGATGAAGGCGGCCGACAGCGCGCGCTCGCGCTCGATCGGAATGCCCGTGTGCGGCAGCGCGTCGTCGTCCGCGACGTGCGGGTCGCGCATCAGCGCGATCAGTTCGTCGAGCGACGGGGTCGGATTGTCGGTGAGCAGCGTGCCGAGCTCCGCGCGCTTGCGCACCACTTTGGGCCAGGGCGTGTCGAGCCGCGCATTCGACAGCGCATGCACGCCCGGCGCGATCGCGACGGGTGCGGCGACACGGCTTTCGCCCTCGGGCGCGCGGTTGCAGAACCACGCGAGTTCGCGCCGGCGCCAGTCGCCGACGAGCAGGTTGAAGCCGTTGTACACGGCTGCATGCTCGGCCAGCTGCGCGAGATAGTCGAGCGGTGCGACCGATGGTCCGCCGAGAAAGTCGGATACCAGCTTGCCGCGGGTCGGCGCGCCCGCGCGGATGTCGAACGGCGCGCGGTAGTTGATCAGCGCGGCGAAGCGGCCGTCGCGCGATACGCCGAGCCACGTGCCGCCGGCTTCGAGATCGCGGCCGGCCAGTACGCCCGGCACGTCCTCCCACCACGAGAGCGGCGCGCTGGTCCGGCGGAAGAACTCGTCGCGATTGGCGGCGAGGGTAAAGACGGGACCGGCGGCGGCATCAGGCTGCCAGTCGAAGGCAATCAGACACATCGGGCGAATCTCTCGCAGGAAACATCGGGTGCCGGCTGCGACTCGCGAGCCGGCGCGCGAACGGGTTGTCAGTGCATCACGCTTCGGTCGGCCACGCGTACGGCAGCGCGTCGAACGCGAGCGCCGGGCCGTCGGCCGAACCGAGGTGCACCGTGCCGCTGTCGAGCGCGGCGAGCTTGATCTCGACCAGTGCGTCGACGCCGCCCGCCGGCGCGGCCGCCGCGTTGACGATCATCCCGCACGGCTGGCCCGGGTCGTCGCTGTGGAACAGCTCGACGCCGGCATGCACGGTATCGGTCTCGCCGGCGACGTGCGCGAGCGCGGTGCGGCGCTTGATCGTGCCGCGGTACTGGCTGCGCGCCACCACTTCCTGGCCCGGGTAGCACCCTTTCCTGAAGTTAACGGCGCCGATCACGTCGAAGTTGACCATTTGCGGTACGAACTGTTCGACGGCCGGCTGCGTGATGCGCGGCTCGCCCGCGCGCACGTCGAGCCAGTCCCACACGGCAGGCGACACGACCGGCAGCGTGTCGGCGAGCGCGGCAAGGCGCGCGTCGACCTCGGCGCGCGGGCCGATCCACAGATAGCGCTTGCGGCCGGCCGCATCCGGCACGCGGATCAGCGTGCCGGCCGGGCCGTCGACCTTCACGTGTACGCCATCGGGCAGCGCATCGAAGATGCCCGACAGCGCGTCGCGCACGTCGCCAGCGAAACCGGCCACCGCGAGCGTGTCGTTCGCATCCGTCAGCTTCGCCTTCGCGCGCAGCACGAACATCGACAGCCGCTTCTGCACGGCAGGCTGCACGTCCTTCGACACGAGCAGGCGCACACCGTGGCCGGCGCGCCACGTGAGGAACGACGCGAGCAGGCGGCCCTTCGGCGAGCAGTACCCGGACAGCCGCGCGCTGCCGGCATCGAGATGCTCGATGTCGTTGGTGAGCTGGCTGTGCAGGAACGTCGCGGCGTCGTCGCCGGCCACGTCGATCACGCCGAACTGCGGCAGCGGCATGCAGGCGCCCGGCGCATCGAAATCGGCGGCGGACGGGCGGGGGAAAACGGGGAGCGAGGCAGATGCGGCCTGGGCAGCCGGTGAAGCGAACGGTGTGCTCATGGAATGAGGGAACAGTCAACCCTGACTTTGACGAAGGCGAGCAAGTATTATATGGGTCTTACCTGAGTCACGTTTCCATGTCCCTACTGAAGAAATGCGCCGCGACGATCGTGGCGCTGGCCGTCGTTGTGGCCGCTGCCGGCGCGGGCGGCGGGTATTACTGGGCGACCCGGCCGCTGTTGCTGGGGTCGGCATCGCTCGACGTCACGATCAAGCCGCGCAGCAGCGTGAAGAGCGTCGCGCTGCAGCTCAAGCGCGGCGGCGTGCCGGTCGAGCCGTTCGCCTTCGTCGCGATGACGCGCGTGCTCGGGCTGTCGAGCCGGCTCAAATCGGGCAATTACGAATTCAAGACCGGCATCACGCCGTACGACGTGCTGCAGAAGATCGCGCGCGGCGACGTGAACGAATACGTCGCGACGGTCATCGAGGGCTGGACCTTCAAGCGGATGCGCGCGGAGCTCGACGCGAATCCCGATCTGGCGCACGCGACGGCCGGCATGAGCGACGCCGAGCTGCTGCGCGCGATCGGCGCGCCGGACGGCGTGGTGCAGCGCGGCAGCGGCGAGGGGCTGTTTTTCCCCGATACCTACCTGTTCGACAAGGGCACGAGCGACCTGAACATCTACCGGCGCGCCTATCGCCTGATGCAGACGCGCATCGACGAGGCATGGGCCGCGCGCACGCCGGGGCTGCCGTACAAGACGCCTTACGAGATGCTGACGATCGCGTCGATCGTCGAGAAAGAAACCGGCCACGCGGCCGACCGCGCGTTCGTCGCGGCCGTGTTCGCGAACCGGCTGCGCATCGGCATGCCGCTGCAGACCGATCCGTCCGTGATCTACGGGCTCGGCGACGCGTACGACGGCCGGCTGCGCAAGCGCGACCTGCAGGCCGACACTCCTTACAATACCTACACCCGACGCGGGCTGCCGCCCACGCCGATCGCGTTGCCGGGCGTCGCCGCACTGCAGGCGGCGATCAATCCGGCCCCGACGAGCGCGCTCTATTTCGTCGCGAAGGGCGACGGCACGAGCGTGTTCTCGGACACGCTCGGCGACCACAACAAGGCCGTGGACAAATACATACGAGGTCAATAATGGCGAGCGGTAAATTCATCACGTTCGAGGGCATCGACGGGGCGGGCAAGACCACCCACCTGGCATGGTTCTGCGAACGCCTTCAGGGCCGGCTGGCTGCGGCCGGCCGGCAGGTCGTCGTGACCCGCGAGCCGGGCGGCACGCAGCTCGGCGAGAAACTGCGCGAGATCCTGCTGAACCAGCCGATGGATCTCGAGACGGAAGCGCTGCTGATGTTCGCCGCGCGGCGCGAGCACCTCGCGCTCGTGATCGAGCCGGCGCTCGCGCGCGGCGACTGGGTCGTGTCCGACCGCTTCACCGACGCGACCTTCGCGTACCAGGGCGGCGGCCGCGGGCTGCCGCGCGACAAGCTCGAGACGCTCGAGCGCTGGGTGCAGGGCGGTTTCCAGCCCGACCTCACGGTGCTGTTCGACGTCGCGCCGCAGGTCGCGAGCGAGCGTCGCGGGGCCGCGCGCATGCCGGACAAGTTCGAAAGCGAGTCCGACGCGTTCTTCTCGCGTACGCGTGCCGAATACCTGCGGCGCGCGGAAGAGGCGCCGCACCGCTTCGCGATCGTCGATGCGACGCGATCGATTCCCGAGATTCGCCAGCAGCTCGAACGCGTGCTCGCCGCGCTGTAACCCGCAAGGACGCACCCCATGATCTATCCGTGGCAAACCGACGACTGGAACCGCCTGCAGCAACTGCGCGCGCAATGGCCGCATGCGTTGCTGCTGCACGGTCAGGCCGGGATCGGCAAGCTGCAGTTCGCGCAGCATCTCGCGCAGGGTTTCCTGTGCGAATCGCCGCAGCCGAACGGCGAGCCGTGCGGCGCCTGCGCGGCCTGCAACTGGTTCTCGCAGGGCAACCACCCGGACTACCGGATCGTGCTGCCCGAGGCGCTGGCGGGCGAGGCGCCGGGCGCCGCGGACGACGCGAAGCCGGCCGACGCGGACGAAGGCGGCAAGAAGACCCGGGCGCCGAGCAAGGAAATCAAGATCGAGCAGGTGCGCGCGCTGCTCGACTTCTGCGGGGTCGGCTCGCACCGCGGCGGCGCGCGCGTCGTCGTGCTGTATCCGGCGGAAGCGCTCAACGTCGCCGCGTCGAACGCGCTGCTGAAAACGCTGGAGGAGCCGCCGGCCGGCGTCGTGTTCCTGCTCGTGTCGGCGCGCATCGACCGCCTGTTGCCGACCATCATCAGCCGCTGCCGCCAGTGGCCGATGACCGTGCCGGCACCGGAGGCCGCCGCCGCGTGGCTGGCGGCGCAGGGCGTCGACCAGGCCAGCGCGCTGCTTGCGGAAGCCGGCGGCGCGCCGCTCGCCGCGCTGGCGCTCGCGAGCGACGAGAATCGTCCGCTGCGCGACTACACGTTGGGGCAACTGGCCGCCGGGGCGGCCTGCGACCCGTTCGCGTGCGGCGAGACGCTGCAGAAGCTGCCGGTGCCGCTGGTGCTCGGCTGGCTGCAACGCTGGCTGTACGATGTGCTCGCGCAGCGGATGGCCGGCGCGCCGCGCTACTTCCCGATGCACGCGGCGGCCCTGGCGCGCTGCGCGGAAGCGGTCGACGCGAACGCATTCGCCCGCTTCATGAAAGCCGTGACGCGGCAGCGGACCGTCGAGAACCATCCGCTCAACGCGCGGCTCGTATTCGAGGAATTGTTTCTCGGCTATCGGGAAATGTTTGCTTGATCCGGCATTGTTTCCGATGGGTTGCGAAACGATGAACGGGTCACGCGACGGCGCGACCGTGGCCGGCCGGCCCGCCCACGTCGCCCGCTGCCGCATGCCGGCGGGCGCATGAGCGTCCGTCTCACGTATTCAGGAAACACGATGTTCGTCGACTCTCACTGCCACATCAACTTCAAGGGCCTGGCCGACCGCCTGCCGGCCGTTCTCGAGAACATGCGCGAGCACGACGTCACCCACGCGCTGTGCGTGTCGGTCGATTTGGAGACGCTGCCCGACGTGCTCGCGATCGCCGAAGCGCACGACAACGTGTACGCGTCGGTCGGCGTGCATCCCGATCACGAGGACATGCGCGAGCCGGCGCTCGCGGAGCTCGTCGAGCTGGCCGCGCACCCGAAGGTCGTCGCGATCGGCGAAACCGGCCTCGACTACTACCGTCTCGAAGGCCGCTCGATCGCCGACATGGAATGGCAGCGCGACCGCTTTCGCACGCACATCCGCGCGGCGACCGCGACGATGAAGCCGCTAATCATCCATACGCGTTCGTCGTCGGAAGACACGCTGCGGATCATGGCCGAGGAGCGCGCGGACGTGCCGGGCGGCGTGATGCACTGCTTCACCGAGCCGTGGCCGGTCGCCGAGCAGGCGCTCGCGCAGAACTTCCATATTTCGCTGTCGGGCATCGTCACGTTCAAGAACGCGACCGACGTGCAGGACGTCGCGCGGCGCGTGCCGCTCGACCGGCTGCTGATCGAGACCGACTCGCCGTACCTCGCGCCGGTGCCGTATCGCGGCAAGCCGAATGAACCTGCGTACGTCAGCCATGTCGGACGCTTTATCGCATCCGAGCGCGGGATCGCCGTCGAGGCGCTCGCGGATGCGACGACGCAGAACTTTTTCCGGCTGTTCAGGATCGCCCGCTAACGACGGGCGCGCAGCCGACAACCCAGGGAAGGAGCCCACAACAATGACGAAGCCGACCAACCATCTGCCCAAACGCGCACTCGTTGCGGCCGCATTCGTCGCGAGCGGGCTGTTCGCCGCCGCCGGCGCGCATGCCGAGTCGCTCGACGCGATCGTCAAGGCCGTCAAGTTCGACGACATCGCCGATATCGGCAAGCAGCTCAAGAGCGGCAAGCTCGATCCGAACACGCTCGCGCCGAACGGCGACCCGATCCTCGTGATCGCCGCGCGCGAGAAGTCCGACAAGGTCGCGGCCGCGATCGCGACGACGCCGAACGTCGATCTCGAAAAGGAAGACAAGGCCGGCGAAAACGCGCTGATGCTCGCGTCGCTGAACGGCGACCTCGGCCTCGTCAAGCTGCTGATCGACAAGGGCGCGGAAGTCAGCAAGAAGGGCTGGGCGCCGCTGCACTACGCGGCGACCAACGGCCAGGACGCGGTCGTCAAGGTGCTGCTCGACCACGACGCGTACATCGATACCGCATCGCCGAACGGCACGACGCCGCTGATGATGGCCGCGCGCGGCAACCATGCGTCGACGGTCACGCTGCTGCTCGACCAGGGTGCCGATCCGCAGGTGAAGAACCAGCTCGGCATCACCGCGCTCGAATTCGCGAAGCACTACAACGCGCCGGACGCGATCGAGATCCTGAGCAAGCGGACGACGCGTATCGGTGCGTCGACGCCGGCAGATGCACAAAAGAGTGCAAAATAACGGTTTTTGGTGCGGCGCCGCCTGTCCGCCCGGCCGGCTTCCGGCCGCGGCAGGGCAGCCGGCGCCGCACCGGCCAACGCAGCAGGCGGTCACCGGCCGCATTGACATAAGGAACACCATGTTGCGCGCAATGTTTTGTGCCGCGGCGTTTGCCGTGCCGTTGTCGGCGGCGGCTTTCACGGGCGCGGATCTCGACCGGCTGTGCGCGAAGACGGACGTCAAGTCGCGGGCGTCGTGCGCGGCCTATATCGAAGGCGCCGCCGACGGCGTCTACAACACGATCGATGCGATCGGCGGCACCACGGGGCCGCGCGTCGGCCAGTACTTCTGCCTGCCGCCCGACATCCGGGCGCAACAGATGACGGACGCCGTGCGCAAGTACATCGCCGAAAATCCGAAGCTGGCCGACTACAACGCGAGCACCGCGGTGTCGCTCGGTCTCGGCAAGGCGTTTCCCTGCAGGAGCGGCAACTGATCTGACGCCGTGTCCGGGCGCGTGCGTGGCCCGGACGTCGCCGACGCATCCAGGACGAAGCCTGCGCGCTTCATCACTCGAGGGCGCCGATGATTTCAATCGAGGAACTGCAGCGCATCGCCGATGCGCCGTTGCATTCGTGGCTCGGCACGCTGGTCGTGTCGGTCATCGTGATACTGGTCGTCACGGTCGTGCACCGCCTCGGCGCACGCATCGTCAAGCGCATCGCGCAGCCGTATCCGCTGATGAGCGCGATCCTGCGCTACATCGACAAGCCGTCGCTCGTCGTGCTGGCGTTGCTGGCGCTCGAATTCGTGTGGGTCCAGGCCGACGACGGCATGTCGTTCGTGCGCGGCATGCGCACCGCGGCGGCGGTCGGCTCGATCGTGTCGCTCACGTGGCTGCTGGTGCGGCTCGCGGCCGGCGTCGGCGACGCGATCATCCAGGCCCATCCGATCGATACGGCCGACAACCTCCACGCGCGACGCGTCCATACGCAGGCCAAGGTGCTCGTACGGACCGTGATGGTGCTGATCGTGATCATCGGTACCGGCGCCGCGCTGATGACGTTTCCGAACGTGCGCCAGATCGGCGCGAGCCTGCTGGCATCGGCCGGTGTCGCGGGGCTGGTCGCCGGTATCGCCGCGCGGCCGGTGCTGGGCAACCTGATTGCCGGGTTGCAGATCGCGCTCACGCAGCCGATCCGGCTCGACGACGTGGTCGTGATCCAGGGCGAGTGGGGGCGCATCGAGGAAATCACCGGTTCGTTCGTGTCGGTGCGGCTGTGGGACCAGCGGCGCCTCGTCGTGCCGCTGCAGTGGATCATCGAGAACCCGTTCACGAACTGGACGCGCAGCAGCGCGGAGATCATCGGCACGGTCTACCTGTCGGTCGATTACCGTACGCCGCTCGCGCCGCTGCGCGAGGAGCTCGCGCGGCTCGTCCACGCGGCGCCGGAATGGGACGGCCGCGTGCAGGTGCTGCAGGTGACCGACGCGACGGAGCGCACGATGCAGTTGCGCGCGCTCGTCAGCGCGGCCGATTCGTCGTCGTGCTGGGACCTGCGCTGCCGCGTGCGCGAAGGATTGATCGCCTATCTGCAGGACCGTTATCCGCAATGCCTGCCGCGCAGCCGGATGGAGCTGTATCCGCACGAATCCGCGCCCGATGCGCCGAATCCCGAGCGGCCGCACGCGCGGTCGCCTGCGGCCAGCACGGCGGCCAACACCGCGGCCGATCCGCAGGCCGTCGACGGCCGCTGAACGCGGCCCGGCGCCTGCCTGCCATTCCCCGTCGCCCAATTCCATGACCGCGCTGAAGACGCTCGCCATCGCCAATTACCGCTCGCTGCGCGAGCTGATCGTGCCGCTCGCGGCGCTCAACGTCGTCACGGGGCCGAACGGCAGCGGCAAGTCGAGCGTGTACCGCGCGCTGCGGCTGCTCGCCGACACCGCGCAGGGCCGCGTGATCCCGTCGCTCGCCCGCGAGGGTGGCTTGCCGTCGACGTTGTGGGCCGGCCCCGAGCGTTTCTCGCGCGCGATGCTGGCCGGCGACGTGCCGGTGACGGGCACGGTGCGCAAGGGCCCGGTGAGCCTGAAGCTCGGCTTTGCGTGCGACGATTTCGGCTACTCGATCGATCTGGGCCTGCCGCTGCCGAGCAGTTCGCAGTTTGCGCTCGATCCGGTGGTCAAGCGCGAATGCGTCTGGGGCGGCGCGTTGCTGCGCCCGTCCACGCTGCTGGTCGACCGGCAGGGCGCGCAGATCCGCGTGCGTACCGCATCGGGCGACTGGCAGACGATTCCGCAGCCGGTCGCGAGCTTCGACAGCATGATGACCGAGTTCGCCGATCCGACCGGCGCGCCCGAGATGATCGCGGTACGCGAACGGATCCGCTCGTGGCGCTTTTACGACCATTTCCGGACCGATGCGCAGGCGCCGGCGCGCCAGTCGCACATCGGCACCCATACGCCGGTGCTCGCGGACGACGGGGCCGACCTCGCCGCCGCGCTGCAGACGATCCGCGAAATCGGCGACGCGGCGGCGCTCGACGCGGCGATCGACGACGCGTTTCCCGGCGCGTCGGTGGAGATCGACAACCCGGGCGGCCGTGGCCGCTTCGACGTGCTGATGCGCCAGCCGGGGCTGCTGCGGCCGCTGGCGGCGGCCGAGCTGTCCGACGGCACGCTGCGCTACCTGCTGCTCGCGGCCGCGCTGCTGACGCCTCGGCCGCCGGCGCTGATGGTGCTGAACGAACCGGAGACGAGCCTGCATCCCGATCTGCTGCCGGCGCTCGGCCGCCTGATCGCGCAGGCCGCCCGGCGCTCGCAGGTGCTGGTCGTGTCGCACGCGGCGCGGCTCATCGCGACGCTCGAGCGCGAGGCGGGCTGCGAATCGCTGGTGCTCGACAAGCAGCTCGGCGCGACCGCGCTCGTCGATGCCGACTCGCGCCACCTGCCGGCATGGAAGTGGCCGTCGCGTTGACGGCCTGATCGCGATCGTTGGCATGTGTTCGACGCCCGGCCGCGCCGAATCCGCGCCAGCCGGCCCCGAGCGACGCGGCGAGCCCGATCGGTCGAATGTATCCGGTCTGTAACAACGCCCAAAAAATGCAAGACCTGCGGTTCCGCTCATCGGGATCGCGAATAATAATGAGATATCCGGCTGGCGCCATGCCGGCCGGCGCGGCATGGACGCAGGGCGGGGCGCGCGCAAGCGCGGACTCCGCCGGCCGTACCGCAACGGACAGGACACAGGAGACGTGGACCATGAGAATTGCCCAGATCGCCCCGCTGACCGAATCCGTGCCGCCGAAGCTGTACGGCGGCACGGAGCGCGTCGTGTCCTACATCACCGAGGCGCTCGTCGACCTCGGCCACGACGTGACGCTGTTCGCGAGCGGCGATTCGACGACGCGGGCGAAGCTCGAGCCCGTGTGGCCGCGCGCGCTGCGGCTCGATTCGTCGATCCGCGACCGGGTCGCGCCGCACATGCTGCTGATGGAGACGGTCGCGCGCCGCGCGAAGGATTTCGACGTGCTCCATTTCCACATGGACTACTACTCGTTCTCGGTCTTCAACCGGCAGGAAACGCCTTACGTGACGACGCTGCACGGCCGGCTCGACCTGCCCGAGCAGCAACCGGTGTTCGACACGTTCAACACGGCGCCGGTGATCTCGATTTCCAATTCGCAGCGCCAGCCGTTGCCGCAGGCGAAATGGCTGACGACCGTCTATCACGGGCTGCCCGATACGCTGTACATGCCGCAGCCCGTCGAGCCGCGCTATCTCGCGTTCCTCGGCCGCATCTCGCCGGAAAAACGCGTCGATACCGCGATCCGCATCGCCCGCCAGTGCGGGTTGCCAATCCGGATCGCCGCGAAGATCGACGCGGCTGACCAGGAATACTTCGACCGCGAGATCAAGCCGCTTTTCGCGTTGCCGCACGTCGAATACATCGGCGAGATCGCCGATCACGAGAAGGCCGAATTCCTGTCGGGTGCGCATGCGCTGCTGTTTCCGATCGACTGGCCGGAGCCGTTCGGCCTGGTGATGATCGAGGCGATGTCGTGCGGCACGCCGGTGATCGCGTTCAACCGCGGCGCGGTGCCCGAAGTGGTGGACGAGGGCGTGTCTGGTTTCATCGTCGAGGACGAAATCAGCGCGGTGGCCGCCGTGAACCGGCTGCACCTGCTGCCGCGTGCGCGCGTGCGGCAGCGTTTCGAGGAGCGCTTCACGTCGCGCCGGATGGCGCAGCAGTACGTCGACGTGTACCAGTCGGTGATCCGCGCGCAGAAGCGCTCGCGCTTCAAGGTGATCGATTCGACGACCTGAGCGGCCTGAACGGCCCGAGCAGTCCGACCGACCCGGCGCCGCGCCGGCGGATAAAAAAACGGCGATGCCCGCAAGGACATCGCCGTTTGCGCATGACCCGCGCGCGGCACGCGCGGGCAGTGCGTCAACGTCAGATCTTGAGCTTGGTGACCTTGGTGCCGTTGATCGACACGTCGCCCATCAGGCCGGCGTTGGTCAGCACGACGACCTGGATCGGCGCGGTAGCCGTGTTGGAGTCGACCGCGCCGTTCGCGCCCATCTTCACGAGCGCGACCGATGCGCCGGCGCCGGCTGCCCAGCCGTCCGAGCCGCGGAATTCGTCGAGCGCCTGCTGCGTCATGAACAGGAACACGATCGCCTTCGACTGCGCGCCGGCCTGCAGGCCGACCGACAGCGACGACGTGTTGTAGTAGCCGACCGTGCTGCCGCCGACGCGCAGCGCGCCATTGCCGGACTGGCCGCCGACGATGAAGCCGGCCTGGATCACTTCGGGGAACACCAGCACGCCGCGCGATTTCGCGACGAGCTCGCGCGAGCCCTTGACCGTGGAGTACATGCGCGACAGCGTCGCGTCGACGCTCGCGTCGATCGACTGACGCTTCGACGCGTTGGTCGCGGCGTTGTCCGGCTTGTCCGGGGTGGTGGTGCAACCGGTGAGCGCGAGGCTACCGACGATGAGCGCAGCGGCGGCTTTCAGCACAAGATTCCGTTTTTGCATCGTTGTTCTCCATCGGATGATGTTCGGAGTGAGTCTCGCTCAAGGAGCGGATCACGTCGGCAGTTATATCACAGCGGATTACGGCCTCTTTTCGTTGCCACGTGAAAAAGCGTCAAATCGCGCGAGGGTGTCGCGGCGCGCCAACGGACGGAGCGGCGCCCGAGCGCCAGGCGCGCTTCGCGCGGGGGCGGCATGCGGGGAACGCAGTGGTCGAGCGGGGGGCGGCGGCGCCCGCGGCGCGTGTCGGGGTCAGTGCGTGACAGGCGGAACGGGCGGCTTGATCGGCGGGCGGCGCAGCGCGCGGCGGATCAGCGCGATCACGACGCCGCAGGCGAACAGGAACGCGGCCGGGACGACCCAGTAGCCGACGAACGCATGCCACAGGTAGCCGGCGAGCGTATTGCGGCGCACCACGTATTCGTCGCGGGCCGCCTGCTGGCGCGGCGCGTTGGCGGCGAGCACGTCGGCCGGGCAGCCGGCCGCGCGCGCGTCGTCAGGATCCCCGTGGCACTTCGCGGCGGCGCCGGCGGCCTGCTGCGCATCGGTGAGCTGCCAGGTGGTCAGCGCGAGCTGCAGGTCCGCCTTGTTGTAGGCCATTTCCTCGCGGATCTCGCGCACGGCGATGATCGCGACGGGCACCGCCCAGAACACGATCACGATCAGCCAGCGGCGGAACCAGCGGTGTTGTCTCCATGCCATCCAAAGCCTCCGTTTGACGCGCGTGCGCGTCCGTCTCGAGGGCGGCCCGATGGCGCTTCTTGGTCTTGGGTGGGCCGCGTTGCAGCCATCATAGAAGAAAACGCGGCGAATTGCCGCACCATGTGGCGGCGTCGTGACGGCGGGCCGGAAAAACGGGGCGGGAAAGGCCGAATGGCGCACGTCGATGCGCGTGCAACGAAAACGAAAATGCCGCGCCCGCCGAAGCGGGGCGCGGCATTCGGGACGGGAGCGCCGGGACTCAGGCGGCCGGCTGGTTGCTCAGGCAGCTCTTCATGAACGCCTTGCGATCGTCACCCTTCTTGCCGGTGGCCTGCGTGTTGCATGCCTTCATCTTCTCCTGCTGCGTCATTGCCTTTGCGGGCTTCGCCGACAGGCAGTCCTTCATGAACGCCTTGCGTTCGTCGCCCGTCTTGCCGGCTGCCTGCGTGTTACAGGCCTTCATCTTGTCCTGCTGGCTGTTCGCCGCGAATGCGGGGGAAGCCAGCATGCCGCCGAGAAGCACTGCGGCTACGAGCGATTGGATTTTCATTTCGACACTCCCATGGGGTGAATTGCGCGTGATCGACGCCGTCACGACGCACGACGCGATGAGGACAGGGCCACATCGCACCACGCGTTCCGATTACGGCAAATCAATGTGAAAACACCAAAACGGCACTTCCTATAACGTTGCGGACGCCACGGCCGTTGACGGCGCGTGCGGCGCGGGGATCGGGACAAACCATGACGCGCGCCGGCAACGGCCGGCTGCCGCGCCGGAACCCGCCGGCTCGCGGCCGCGAGCCATTACAATCGCGGCCATGAATACACCGAACACCGCATCCCCTTCGTCCGCGCCGGCGCTGCCGCGCATCGCCGTCCTCGCCACCGGCGGCACGATCGCCGGCGCCGCGCCCGACGCGGCCAGCACGGCCGGCTACCAGGCCGGCGCGCTCGGCGTCAGTTTCCTGGTCGACGCCGTGCCGGCGCTCGCGTCCGTCGCGCGCATCGACGCGGAGCAGGTCGCCAGCATCGACAGCAAGGATCTCGCGCTGCCGCTGTGGAACACGCTCGCCGCGCGGATCGACGCGCTGATGGCCGACCCGGCGATCGACGGCATCGTGATCACCCACGGCACCGATACGCTCGAGGAGACCGCGTATGCGCTGCATCTGGTCGTGAAAGGCGACAAGCCGGTCGTGCTGACGGCCGCGATGCGGCCGGCAACCGCGCTGTCGTCCGACGGCCCGCTGAACCTGCTGAACGCGGTGACGGTGGCCGCCCATCCGGCCGCGCGCGGGCAGGGCGTGCTGGTCGCGTTCAACAACCGGATCCACGGCGCGCGCGATGTCGTCAAGACGAGCACTTATGCGGTCGACGCGTTCCAGTCGCCGGAGCTCGGTGCGCTCGGCTGGGTGCAGGACGGCCGCGTCGAATTCGCGCGCCGCGTCACGCGTACCCGCGACACGCAACTGGCGATCGCGGCGAGCTGGCCGCTGGTCGAAGTCGTCGCGAGCTATGCGGGCGTGACGCGCACGGCCGTCGACGCGCTCGTCGCGGCCGGCGTGCGCGGCCTCGTCGTCGCGGGTACCGGCAATGGCTCGATCCATGCGACGCTGCAGGCGGCGCTCGCCGATGCGGTGAACGCGGGCGTGGCGGTGGTCCGCGCGTCGCGCGTGGGTTCGGGGCACGTGATGCGCAACGGCGCCGCGAGCGACGATGCGCTCGGTTTCGTGAGCGCGGGCTCGCTGCACCCGTTCAAGGCGCGCGTGCTGCTGATGCTCGCGCTCGCGAACGGCATCCACGATCGCGACGCCCTGCAGCGCGCGTTCGATACGCTGTGACCGACGGTCGCCGCGCGGACGTCGTGCAGCGTGCATAAAAAAATGGCAGGCCAATGGCCTGCCATTTTTTGCGTCAGTGCTGCGCGAACGCTCAGGACTGCGGCGGAATCACGAGCTTCTGGCCCGGGTAGATCCGGTCCGGGCTCGACAGCATCGGCTTGTTCGCCTCGAAGATCACCGGATACTTGTTCGCGTCGCCATACACTTCCTTGGCGATCGCCGACAGCGTGTCGCCCGGCTTCACGTCGTGGTACTGCACTTCCGGATCGTCCGGCTGCAGATCGTCGTCGTTGACGCCCGCGACACCCTGCACGTTGCCGGCCGCGACCTTGACCTTCGCCTTCGTGTCGAGATCGGCGACGCTGCCCGACAGCGTGACGGTGCGCGATGCGCCGTCGAACGCGACGGTCAGGTTCGACGTGTCGAGGCCTTGCGAGCTGATGTAGTTCTTGATGGCATCGGCCGCAGTCTGGTTCGCGGCATTCGGATCTTCCGCTGCCTGTGCATCGGCGTGACCCAGCAGTTTTTCACCCGCCTCCTTGATAAACGAAAGAAGACCCATCGTTGCACTCCTTAGGTGGTTGAAAAGAAAACGCGCCGTGAAGTGGCGAAAAAAACACCGCGCTGGGGGCGGGCCCGGAAGGGCGCGCAAGCGCGGCGGTTTTCTCGAAAGGCGTGGCGAAAGTGTAGGCGTTCAACGCGACGATTGCATGAAAAATCGCACGCTCGAACGTAAAGAAATGTAATACGCGAAATCCGACAGGCGGACACCCGACGACGACGTCTGACCGACCAAGGCTTCCCCGGCGCCGCCGGGTGCCGCTGCGGACCCCACCACGCCGCTCTCAGCCCAGAGCGGCGTTTTTCGCCCCGTCCCGCATGCCGTTGGCGATGCAGGGCGGGGCGCCCCACCGTGATGCGCGCGTGCGGCGCGCATCGATGCGACCGGCCGCGGCCGAGTCACGTGTATTCGTCGCGCGCCTGCGCCATCGCAGCACAAACGCGCGTTGCGGCATCCGCGTTACGCGGCCGGCGTCTGGCCGATCTCGAAGTTCGACATGATCTCGAGCGCGCGCACGAGTGCCGAGTGATCCCATGCCTTGCCGCCGTGCGACGCGCACACGCTGAACAACTGCTGCGCGCTCGCGGTGTGCGGCAGCGCGAGGCCGAGCTTGCGCGCGCCGTCGAGCGCGAGGTTCAGGTCCTTCTGGTGCAGCTCGATGCGGAAGCCCGGATCGAACGTGCGCTTGGTCATGCGCGCACCGTGCACTTCGAGGATGCGCGACGCGGCGAAGCCGCCCATCAGCGCCTGGCGCACGCGCTCCGGATCGGCGCCCGAACGGGCGGCGAACAGCAGCGCCTCGCCGACCGCCTCGATGTTTAGCGCGACGATGATCTGGTTCGCGACCTTGCAGGTCTGGCCCGCGCCGTTGTCGCCGACGAGCGTGATGTTCTTGCCCATCTTCTCGAACAGCGGCTTCGCGCGCTCGAATGCCTTCTCCGGGCCGCCGACCATGATCGTCAGCGTCGCTTCGCGTGCGCCGACTTCGCCGCCGGACACCGGCGCGTCGAGGTAGTCGCAGCCGAGCGCGTTGATCTGCTTCGCGAATGCCTGCGTGTCGAGCGGCGAGATCGAGCTCATGTCGATCACGAGCTTGCCGGCCGTCAGGCCCTTCGCGACGCCGTCGTCGGCGAACAGCACGTTACGTACGTCCGGCGTGTCCGGCACCATCGAGATGATGATGTCGGCGTGCTGCGCGACTTCGGTGGAGTTCGCGACGACCTTCGCGCTGCCGCGCAGGTCGTCCGGGATCGGGAACGCGCCGTTCACGACGAGTTGATGATCGCCCTTGAGCAGGTTGCGCGCCATGTGCGCGCCCATGATGCCGAGGCCGATGAAACCGATGGTTGCCATGTGAAAGTCTCCTATAGGGCTGAAAACGGAAAGGGCGCGACTCAGGCGGCGCGACGCGCCGAGGCCGGTGCGCAGCCGGCCACGCTTTGCAGCCAGCCGAGGCCTTCCGTCGTGGTGGTACGGGGCTTGTATTCGCAGCCGACGTAGCCGGCATAGCCGAGCCGGTCGAGCAGCGCGAACAGGAACGCATAGTTGATCTCGCCGGTGCCCGGCTCGTTGCGGCCCGGGTTGTCCGCGAGCTGGACGTGGCCGATCGATGCGAGGTTGCGTTCGATCGTCGCGGCCAGTTCGCCTTCCATGCGTTGCATGTGATAGATGTCGTACTGCAGGAACAGGTTGTCCGAGCCGACCGCGCGGATCACGTCGAGCCCTTCCGACGAGCGGTTCAGCGCGAAGCCCGGGATGTCGAAGCTGTTGCACGGCTCGACGAGCAGGCGGATGCCTTCACGCTTGAGCGCGTCGGCCGCGAAGCGCAGGTTGTCGACGATCGTGACGAACGTCTTGTCGCGTGCCGTGCTCGCCGACGGGATGCCGACGAGGCAGTTCAGCTGCGGCACCTTCAGCGCCTTCGCATACTCGATCGCGCGGCCGACGCCTTCCTGGAATTCGCCGACGCGATCGGGCAGGCACGCGATGCCGCGCTCGCCCTGATCCCAGTTGCCGGCGGGCAGGTTGTGCAGCACGAGGCGCAGACGGTTGGTCTCGAGCCGTTCGGCGAGTTCCTCTTTCGCATACGGGTACGGGAACAGGAACTCGACGGCGTCGAAGCCCGCGTCCGCGGCCGCCTTGAAGCGGTCGAGGAACGGCACTTCGTTGAACAGCATGGTCAGGTTTGCAGCAAACTTCGGCATGAGCTAAGCCTCTTCGGTCGGTCAGTCAAAAAAGTCTTGCAGGTCAGTCGAGCATCGAGATCGCGGTCGGGGCATGCTCGGCCTTTTCGGCGAGATCCTCGAATTCGTTGATCGCATCGATTTCGGTGCCCATCGAGATGTTCGTCACGCGCTCGAGGATCACTTCGACGACCACCGGCACGCTGAACTCTTCCGCGAGCGTCTGCGCCTGGCGCAGCGCCGGCTCGATCTCTTCCGGCTTGAACACGCGCAGCGCCTTGCAGCCGAGACCTTCCGCGACGGCCACGTGATCGACGCCATAACCGTTCAGTTCCGGCGCGTTCACGTTGTCGAACGCGAGCTGCACGCAGTAGTCCATGTCGAACGCGCGCTGCGCCTGGCGGATCAGCCCGAGGTACGAGTTGTTCACGACGACGTGCACGTACGGCAGCTTGAATTGCGCGCCGGCCGCCAGTTCCTCGATCATGAACTGGAAGTCGTAGTCGCCGGACAGCGCGACGATCGGGCGGCTCGGATCGGCCGCACGCACGCCGAGCGCGGCGGGGATCGTCCAGCCGAGCGGGCCGGCCTGGCCGCAGTTGATCCAGTTGCGTGCCTTGAACACGTGCAGGAACTGCGCGGCGGCGATCTGCGACAGGCCGATCGTGCTGACGTAGCAGGTATCGCGGCCGAACACCTTGTTCATCTCTTCGTACACGCGCTGCGGCTTGACCGGCACGTTGTCGAAGTGCGTCTTGCGCTGCAGCGTGCGCTTGCGTTCCTGGCAGTCGGCGACCCACGCGCTGCGGTCCTTCAGCTTGCCGGCGGCCTTCCATTCCTGCGCGACCGCGACGAACAGCTCGAGTGCGGCCTTCGCGTCGGACACGATGCCGAGATCCGGGCCGAACACGCGGCCGATCTGCGTCGGTTCGATGTCGACGTGCACGAACTTGCGGCCCTTCGTGTAGACCTCGACGCTGCCCGTGTGGCGGTTCGCCCAGCGGTTGCCGATGCCGAGCACGAAATCCGATGCGAGCATCGTCGCGTTGCCGTAGCGGTGCGACGTCTGCAGACCGACCATGCCGGCCATCAGCGGGTGGTCGTCGGCAATCGCGCCCCACGACATCAGCGTCGGGATCACCGGCACGCCGACCGTTTCGGCGAACTGTACGAGCAGGTCTTCGGCCGCCGCGTTGAGCACGCCGCCGCCCGACACGATCAGCGGCTTGTCCGCGTCGTTGAGCATCGTGAGCGCCTTCTCGATCTGCGCACGGGTGGCCGCGGGCTTGTAGACCGGCAGCGGTTCGTACGTGTCGATGTCGAATTCGATTTCGGCGAGCTGCACGTCGATCGGCAGGTCGACCAGCACCGGGCCCGGACGGCCGGAGCGCATCAGGTGGAATGCCTGCTGGAACACGCGGGGCACGAGCGCCGGTTCGCGCACGGTGACGGCCCACTTCGTGACGGGCTTCGCGATCGATTCGATGTCGACGGCCTGGAAGTCTTCCTTGTAGAGGCGCGCGCGCGGTGCCTGGCCGGTGATCGCGAGGATCGGAATCGAATCGGCGGACGCGGAATAGAGGCCGGTGATCATGTCGGTGCCGGCGGGGCCCGACGTGCCGATGCACACGCCGATGTTGCCCGGTGCCGCACGCGTGAAGCCTTCGGCCATGTGCGACGCGCCTTCGACGTGGCGCGCCAGCACGTGGCTGATGCCGCCCGACTTGCGCATGGCCGAGTAGAACGGGTTGATCGCTGCGCCCGGCACGCCGAACGCGGTCTGGATGCCTTCCTTCTCGAGCACGAGTACGGCTGCGTCGACGGCTCTCATCTTGGCCATGAATGTCTCCTTGGATAGTGGAATCTTGCGAATCGGTCTGTTGAGGACACTTTAGGGATGCAGGAAAGGTTTGATAAGATCAGCCGAAGTCGCTTATTTCGAAACTAAAAGTATGGAATGACGGCCGGACGGGGCTTCCCGCCGGTGTCGGAACGGAGACGGAGACGGGAGATGGATCGCTTCAAGCAGATCGAGACGTTCGTGCGGGTCGCGGACGCGGGCAGCCTCGCGGCGGCGGCGCTCGAGGAGGGCGTGTCGCCGGTGGTGCTCGGGCGGCGCATCGACGCGCTGGAGAAACGCCTCGGCGTGAAGCTGATGTACCGCTCGACGCGGCGGCTGGTCGTCAGCGAGGAGGGCGCCGCGTTCCTCGAGCGCTGCCGCGGGCTGCTGTCCGAATGGGATCAGGCCGAGAACGAGCTGGCCGCCGGCCGGCGCGCGGTCAGCGGGCACCTGATCGTGTCGGCGCCGGCCGCGTTCGGGCGCAAGCACGTCGCGCCGCACGCGCCCGGCTTCCTGGCCGACAAGCCGGAGATGCAGCTGTCGTTCAACCTGACCGACCGTGTCGTCGATCTCGTGCGCGAAGGCTACGACCTGTCGATCCGGATCGGCGGCGCGGTCGATCCGAACTTCGTCGCGGTGAAGCTCGCGTCGAACCGGCGCGTCGTGTGCGGCACGCCCGACTATTTCCGCAAGCACGGGCGGCCGAAGTCGCTCGACGACCTGCTGAAGCACAACTGCCTGGCGTTCAACCTGCAGGGCGGGCAGAACCGCGGCTGGTACTTCCAGCGTCACGGCAAGATCGCGACGATGCGCGTGACCGGCAATCTCGACTGCAACGACGGCGAGCTGCTACACCGCTGGGTGGCCGAGGGGCTCGGGCTCGGGTGGCGTTCGACGTGGGAAATCGCCGCGCAGCTCGAAACGGGCGAGCTCGAGACCGTACTCGACGAATACGCGCTGCCCGACTACGACATCCTCGCGGTCTACCCGCAGCAGCGCTACGTGCCGGCGCGCGTGCGCTATTTCATCGACTATCTGCGCGCCGCGTACGCGCGCCCCGGTTACTGGAGCACCACGCCGTAACGGGCGGCCGGCTGGGCCGTCCGGCGATTTTTTACGCTTCATGCGCACGGCGCGGGAATAAACTCGACGCAGCAGCGGTAAGGTCATCGAGCGCGCACGTTGCCGGTCTGTCCGGGTGCCGTGCGCGGAACGGGCGCGGCGTCGGCCGCCGGGACCAGGGAGGCCATGTGGGGCAAGCCGGACAGGCGGTCGATGACCGGGCGGCGGACGATGCGCGCGCGCGCGGCGAGCGGTTTCGCGCGCTCGTGCTGCCGAATCTCGACGCCGCGTACAACCTCGCGCGCTGGCTGAGCGGCAGCGCCGGCGATGCGGACGACGTCGTGCAGGACGCGTGCATGCGCGCGCTGCGCTTCGTCGATTCGTGTCGCGGCGACAACGCGCGGCCGTGGCTGCTGACGATCGTGCGCCACACCTGGTACACCGAGTGGCGGCGGCGCACGCAGGCGCACGAGGTCGCGCTGCCCGACACGCTCGACGACGCCGACGTCCCGGACGACTGGCAGCCGGCGACGGAGGACCCGCTCGCGCACCTGCTGCGCGGCGAGAACGTGCGGCTCGTGAATGCGGCGCTCGCGAAGCTGCCGGCCGAACACCGCGAGGTGCTCGTGCTGCGCGAGATGGAGGACCTGAGCTACCGCGAGATCGCGGCGATCGTGGACGTGCCGGTCGGCACGGTGATGTCGCGGCTCGCGCGCGGCCGGCGCAAGCTCGCCGCGCTGCTGGGCGGCGCGCCCGCGCCGGCGACCGAAGGCCGGCCGGGCCGTGCGCCGGCGGGCGGAACCGCATCGGAGGCTATCGATGGACTGTAACGAAGCGCGAGCGTTGCTGGACGCGGACGTCGACCGCGAGCTGTCGGCGCCCGATGCGTTGCGGGTCCAGCAGCATGTCGACGGGTGCGATGCGTGCCGCCGCGAACGCGCGCGGATCGTCACGCTGGTGCAGGCCGTGCGGCAGGCCGATTATCACCGCGCGCCGGACGCGCTGCGGGCAAGCCTCCTCGCGAGCCTGCCGGCAGCGGCCGACGCGCGTGCCGATGCGCCGTCGCGGGCCGAGCCGCGACCGGAGTCCCCGCCACCGCCGCCCCGGCGGCCGCGCGGGCGCGACTGGTTCGCGTGGCTGACCGGGCGGGGCGGGGCGGCACGCCCGGTATCGACCGGCACCGGCCCGCGCGTGGCCGCGCTGCCGGGCCTCGGCTGGGGCGTCGCGTTGCTGATGGCGCTCGCGGCGGCGGGCGGAATGGCATGGTCGGCCCGCCACGCCGACACCGCCCGTACGGTCGACGAACTGGTCGCGAGCCACGTGCGGGCCGACCTGTCGGCGCGCGACATCGACGTGATCTCGACCGACCGGCACACGGTCAAGCCGTGGTTCAACGGCCGGCTCGACTATGCGCCGCCGGTCGAGGATCTCGCGGCGAGCGGCTTCGCGCTGGTCGGCGGCCGGCTCGACTACGTCGGGCGGCGCCGCGTCGCGGTGCTCGTCTACCGCCACCGGCAGCACGTGGTCGACGTCTACGTGCAGCCGGCCGGGGAGCGGCCGGCGGCCCCGTACACGACCGTGTCGCAGGGCTATGCGCTCGACCGCTGGAACGCGGCCGGGATGACGTGGTGGGCCGTGACCGACGCCGAGCCGTCGGCGCTGGCGGCGTTCCGGACGGCGCTCGACGCGCGACTTGCCGGCACGCATAACGAGTGACCGTTGCGGCCGCGGGACCGGCGTGCTTGCGCTCCGACCCCGACTGCAGAAGGGCCGAGCGGCGGCCGCTTGCCCGACATACGCGCTCAAGTCTTTGAAAATACGGCCGAATCCGTCCGCGCATCGTCGATTGGCCTTGCATGCGCTCCGTAACCGGGTTAAAATCTTCGGCTTCTCACTTGCCACACCGGTTCAGACGCCCGGGTGGCTTTAATCCACAAGGAGTGTGTAATGCGTCATTACGAAATCGTATTCATCGTGCACCCCGATCAAAGCGAGCAAGTGCCCGCGATGATCGAGCGTTACAAGTCCACGATCACGTCGCACGGCGGCCAGATCCACCGTGTCGAAGACTGGGGCCGTCGCCAACTGGCCTACATGATCGAGAAACTCGCGAAGGCTCACTACGTCTGCATGAACATCGAGTGCGACCAGACGACGCTCGACGAACTCGAACACGCGTTCAAGTTCAACGACGCCGTGCTGCGCCACCTCATCGTCAAGATGAAGAAGGCCGAAACCGGCCCGTCGCCGATGATGAAGGAAGTTCAGCGCGAAGAAGCCAAGAAGGCGGCTGCAGCTCAGCCGGCCGAAGCGCAGGCTTAAGTTCGTCACTCATTAAGCCATCAAGGAGCGCGCCACTCACGTGAACAGGTTGCAATTGACGGCGAGCGTCGTCGAACGCACACCGGTGCGATATACGCCGGCAGGTGTTCCGATCGCAAGCGCCACGTTGCATCACCGCACGGAAGTCGTCGAAGCAGGCATTCCCCGTCAGGTCGAAATGACGATCGAGGCGGTGGCGGCCGGTGAGGCGAGCGGCAAGCTGGAAAGCCGTGAAATGGGCGTCGAAACGCTGTTCACGGGCTTCCTGGCCAAGAAAAGCCGCAACGCGAGAACCTTGGTGTTTCACATCACAGCATTGCAGGACATTGGAAAGGACTGAAATCATGCCCCGCCCGACTGGTAAGAAATTCGACAAGCGTCGTCAGCAACAAAACCCGCTCTTCAAGCGCAAGAAGTTCTGCCGTTTCACGGCTGCAGGCGTCGAGCAGATCGACTACAAGGACACGGAAACGCTGAAGGACTTCATCGGCGAAAACGGCAAGATCACGCCGGCTCGTCTGACGGGTACGAAGGCGCACTATCAGCGTCAGCTGGATACGGCCATCAAGCGTGCGCGTTTCCTCGCGCTGCTGCCGTACACCGATCAGCACAAGGCGTAATCAGGCGACGCAATAAGGAGAATTCGAATGCAAATCATTCTGTTGGAAAAAGTCGCCAATCTGGGTAACCTCGGCGATATCGTCAAGGTCAAGGACGGTTACGCTCGCAACTTCCTGATCCCGAACCGCAAGGCTCGCCGTGCAACGAAGGAAGCGATCGCCGAATTCGAAGTGCGCCGCGCTGAACTCGAAAAGATCGCCGCTGAAAAGCTGGCCGCATCGCAGGCAGTCGGCGAGAAGCTGAACGGCCAGTCGTTCGAAATCACGCAGAAGTCGGGCGTCGACGGCCGTCTGTTCGGCTCGGTCACGAACGGCGACGTCGCGGAACTGCTGAAGAAGGCAGGCTACGAAGTCGAGAAGCTGCAAGTGCGCATGCCGGAAGGCCCGCTGAAGATGATCGGCGAGCACAACGTCCAGGTCGCGCTGCACACGGACGTCGTCGTCGACGTCACGATCAACGTGATCGGCGACCACGCGTAAGCGTATGCAAGCTTGCCGGGCGGCTTCCGCCGTCCGGACAAGGGCAGGCGCCCGGGCAACCGGGGCCTGCCTTTTTTATTGCCCGATCGCGGGCAAGCGGTGGTAGCGCTGCCGCCATCTATTCGCGATAATCCCAACCCATGAACGCGCCGCAAGATCCCCAAATCGAATCGCTGAAAGTCCCGCCGCATTCGGTCGAAGCCGAACAGTCGGTGCTCGGCGGCCTGTTGCTCGACAACGCGGCATGGGACCGGATTGCCGACTTCCTGTCGCAGGGCGACTTCTACCGCTACGACCACCGGATCATCTACGAGCATATCGGCCGCCTGATCGCGTCGACGCGCCCGGCCGACGTCGTGACCGTGTACGAAGCGCTGACCACGTCCGGCAAGGCCGACGATGTCGGCGGGCTCGCATACCTGAACGCGCTCGCGCAGAACACGCCGAGCGCGGCGAACATCCGCCGCTATGCGGAAATCGTGCGTGACCGCGCGGTGCTGCGCCGGCTCGTGTCGGTCGCCGACGAGATCTCGGCCGACGCGTTCAATCCGCAGGGCAAGGAAGTCCGCCAGCTGCTCGACGAAGCCGAATCGAAGGTGTTCTCGATCGCCGAGGAGGGCGCGCGCGGCAACCAGGGCTTCCTCGAGATCGGCCCGCTGCTCACGCAGGTGGTCGAGCGCATCGACACGCTGTACCACACCGCGAACCCGAGCGACGTCACCGGCACGCCGACCGGCTTCGTCGACCTCGACCGGATGACGTCCGGGATGCACGGCGGCGAACTGATCATCGTCGCGGGGCGCCCGTCGATGGGTAAGACCGCGTTCTCGATGAACATCGGCGAATACGTCGCGGTCGAGTACGGGTTGCCGGTCGCGGTGTTCTCGATGGAAATGCCGGGCACCCAGCTCGTGATGCGTATGCTCGGCTCGATCGGCCGGCTCGACCAGCACCGGATGCGTACGGGCCGCCTGACGGACGAGGACTGGCCGAAACTGACGCACGCGGTGCAGAAGATGAGCGAGGCGCAGCTCTTCATCGACGAGACGGGCGGCCTGAATCCGATGGAATTGCGCTCGCGCGCGCGGCGTCTGGCGCGGCAATGCGGCAAGCTCGGCCTGATCATCGTCGACTACCTGCAGCTGATGTCGGGTTCGTCGCAGGGCGAGAACCGGGCAACCGAAATTTCGGAAATTTCGCGATCGCTGAAGAGCCTCGCGAAGGAGCTCGACGTGCCGGTGATCGCGCTGTCGCAGCTGAACCGCGGCCTCGAACAGCGCCCGAACAAGCGTCCGGTGATGTCGGATTTGCGCGAATCGGGCGCAATCGAACAGGATGCGGACGTGATCCTGTTCATTTACCGCGATGAGGTCTACAATCCCGACAGCCCTGACAAGGGGACGGCCGAAATCATCATCGGCAAGCAGCGTAACGGCCCGATCGGGCCCGTTCGGCTCACGTTCCTGGGGCAATACACGAAGTTCGACAATTTTGCCGGGGCGCAGACCTTCTACGGCGAGTAAAGCCGGTTGTAAACACCTATTTCGCCAAATGTTGTATCCAATCCCGGCGTGCGCATATGCGCACGTCGCGTCGCGACCGGAACCGGTACAATGTCGCCCGTTTTCGTGACAGTAGTTTGACAATCTCTCAGGAATCCCATGTTCGGTCGATTCATGCCCACCGAGGGCAAGTTCTTTGAACTCTTCAACTCGCACGCGAAGCACATCGTTTCCGGTGGCCGCGAGCTCGAACTGCTGATCGACAATCTCGCCGACGCCGAGATTCACAAGCAAAACGTGCAAATCGCCGAGAAGGCCGCCGACAAGCTCACGCACGAGGCGATCGATCTGCTGCACAAGACCTTCATCACGCCGCTCGATCGCGACGAGATCCACAAGCTGATCACGACGATGGACGACATCCTCGACCTGATGGAAGACGTCGCGACGGCCGTGTCGCTGTACGACGTGCAGTCCGTCACGTCCGAGGCGAGCCAGCTCGCGCACATCGTCACCCAGTCGGCGCAGCACGTGCAGCAGGCCGTCGGATTGCTGTCCGACATGAAACAATCGGCGCAGATCCTCAAGCAATGCGAGGAAATCGACCGCTGGGAATCGGAAGCCGACCGCGTGCTGCGTGCGGCGATGTCGAAGCTGTTCCGCGAGGAAGACGACGTGAAGACGCTCATCAAGCTGAAGGCGATCTACGAGCTGCTCGAAGAGATCACCGACAAGTGCGAGGACGTCGCGAACATCATCGAAGGCATCGTGCTGGAAAACGCCTGAGCGGACCACGATGCATTCGATACAACTCGCCCTATGGATGGTCGCGACGCTGGTGCTCGTCGCGCTCGTATTCGACTTCATGAACGGCTTTCACGACGCGGCGAACTCGATCGCCACCGTCGTGTCGACCGGGGTGCTGAAGCCCCAGCAGGCCGTGGTGTTCGCGGCCGCGTTCAACGTGATCGCGTACTTCATCTTCCACCTGAAAGTCGCGCAGACCGTCGGTAAAGGCACGATCGATCCCGAAATCGTCGACCACTACGTCGTGTTCGGCGCGCTGGTCGGCGCGATCGGCTGGAACGTGATCACGTGGTACTACGGGATTCCGTCGAGCTCGTCGCACGCGCTGATCGGCGGTCTCGTCGGCGCGGCGCTCGCGAAATCGGGCTGGAGTTCGCTGAACGTCGACGGGCTGCTGAAGACGATCGCGTTCATCTTCATTTCGCCGCTGCTCGGTTTCATTCTCGGTTCGCTGTTCATGCTCGGCGTGTCGTGGCTGTATTTCCGTACCGCGCCCAGCAAGGTCGACCGGCGCTTCCGCCGGCTGCAACTGCTGTCCGCCGGCCTGTACAGCCTGGGCCACGGCGGCAACGATGCACAGAAGACGATCGGCATCATCTGGATGCTGCTGATCGCGAGCGGCTACGCGTCGGCCACCGCCGATGCGCCGCCGGCATGGGTGATCGGCGCGTGCTACCTGTCGATGGGCCTCGGCACGCTGTTCGGCGGCTGGCGCATCGTGCGGACGATGGGCCAGAAGATCACGAAGCTCAAGCCGGTCGGCGGCTTCTGCGCGGAAAGCGGCGGTGCGATCACGCTGTTCGTCGCGTCGTTCCTCGGCATTCCCGTGTCGACCACGCACACGATTACCGGCGCGATCGTCGGTGTCGGCGCGACGCAGAAGTTGTCGGCCGTGCGCTGGGGCGTCGCCGGCAATATCGTGTGGGCGTGGGTGCTGACGCTGCCGGCGGCCGCGCTGTTCGCGGCCGGCGGGTGGTGGCTCGGGCACCAGATCTTCTGATCGTCGACGCTTTCCGGTTGACACGAAATGCGCCGCAAGCCGAAAGGCTGCGGCGCATTTTCTTTTGGGGGCGCGGGAGAGGGGGGCGGCGAAGCGGTGGCGGGTGGCGAATGCCGCCCACGTCGTGACGGTCGGGGTCGAGCAACGGGTCAGTAACTGCCGGTCGCAAACCGCGCGATCGGATCGTCCGCGGTACTGGTGCGCGGGCTGACGGGTGCGGATTGCGTCGACGCACGCAATACCTGCACGGGCGCGGGCTCGATACTGCGTGTCGGCGTCGACGCGGTGGCGGGCGGCGGCTCCGCATCGAAGGCGGCAGCCTGGGCGGCCGTCAGTGCGGTCGTCGGAATCTGCGTACCGACCTCGGCCGGGGCGGCTGGTGCTGCATTGGCCGTCATCGCGGGCGCGGCGCCATTCGCCGACGTCGCTTGCTGTTGCGCCGCCTGCATCCGCGAGGGCGGCGGTTCGTACGGATCGGCGGCCGTTGCCGGCGGTGCCGCTGCGGCCGTCGTCACGACCGGCGTGGTCGGAATGGCCTGCGCCTGCGTCACGCTTGCTTGCGACGGTGCATACGTCGGCTGCCGCGGCGCGGCGGCGGCCGTCACGACCACCGGAGCGGCCGCGACCGCGGTCGGGTTGCGCGGCTCGTCGCGCTTGGCCTCGTAGGTCGGCCCATCGAACGGCGTCGGGGCCGAGCGCGGCGGCGCGACGCGGCGAATGCCGTCGAAACGCTTGGCCCAGTACGGGTTCGTCAGGTAGTCGAGCCGCACGGTGCCGCCCGTCGACGGTGCGTTGACGAAGCGCAGCTTGCCGACGTAGATGCCGACGTGCGAATGCGGCCGCCCGGTCGTATTGAAGAAAATCAGGTCGCCCGGCGCGATCTGGTCGGGTTCGATCGACACGCCGCGGCCGCTCATGTCGGCGGTCGTGCGCGGCAGGTTCACGTCGGCCGCGCGGCCGATCACGTAGCGCACGAGCCCGCTGCAGTCGAAGCCGCTCGTCGGCGTGTTGCCGCCCCAGCGATACGGGACGCCGACGAGGCTCATCGCCTGGATCGAGATTTCTTCCTGGCCGACGCTGTGGTCGACGAATTTCGGGAAATTGGCCGGCGCCGGGAAGGCGCGCGGCGTCGTGATCTTCATCCCCGAAGCGGAGCGCGATGCCGACTGCGGCGGCACGCTGGAGCAGGCCGCAAGCAGGGAGACGACGGCGACGGGAACCCAGATTCGAAGCATGGCAAGGCGGGCGAGCGCGGCGCGCTCGCGAATCGTATGACAACAGACAGACCCGATGGTAGACGCTCCGGCGGGGCTTAAGCAACCATTCTTGAGAATTTACTTGAAGTTTCGCGCGTAAACTGCGTTGTTGCGTGACGAAGCGTTACCTTTGTCTTCGACCCCAAATAAAAACGGCGCTCCGGAAACGGAGCGCCGCGTGGCGTCGACAGCCGGCCGCTCGGCCGGCCTGCGCGTTACAGAATGTCCGACGCGTAATCGGCGAGCCGCGAGCGTTCGCCGCGCGCGAGGGTCACGTGGCCGCTGTGGCCCCAGCCCTTGAAGCGGTCGACGACGTAGGTCAGGCCCGAGCTGCCTTCGGTCAGGTAAGGCGTGTCGATCTGTGCGATGTTGCCGAGGCACACGATCTTCGTGCCGGGGCCCGCGCGCGTGACGAGCGTCTTCATCTGCTTCGGCGTCAGGTTCTGCGCCTCGTCGATGATCAGATACTTGTCGACGAACGTGCGGCCGCGCATGAAGTTCATGCTCTTCACCTTCAGGCGCGAACGGATCAGCTCCTGCGTTGCGGCACGGCCCCATTCGCCGGCGGCATCGTCGGTCTTCTGCAGCACTTCGAGGTTGTCGTCGAATGCGCCCATCCACGGCTGCATCTTCTCTTCCTCGGTGCCGGGCAGGAAACCGATGTCCTCGCCGACGGGCACGGTCGCGCGCGTCACGATGATCTCGTTGTAGCGCTTGTCGTCGAGTACTTGCGCGAGGCCGGCCGCGAGCGCGACGAGCGTCTTGCCGGTGCCGGCCTGGCCGAGCAGCGTGACGAAGTCGATCTCGGGGTTCATCAGCAGGTTCAGCGCGAAGTTCTGTTCGCGGTTGCGCGCGGTGATGCCCCACACGTTGTTCTTGTGGTGGCTGTAGTCGCGCAGCGTCTGCAGCAGCGCCGTCTTGCCGTTCAGCTCGCGGACGATCGCGTGGAACGTCGGCTCGCCGTTCTGCGGCTCGAGATAGACGAACTCGTTGACGAGCATCGACGCGACGAGCGGGCCGGTCACGCGGTAGTACGTGGTGCCCGTCTTCGTGTCCTGCCAGCTCTCCATGCCCTTCGCGTGCTTGGTCCAGAAGTCCTGCGGCAGTTCGCGCACGCCGGTGTAGAGGAGATCCTTGTCCTCGAGCACCTGGTCGTTGAAGTAGTCTTCCGCGGGCAGGCCGAGCGCATGCGCCTTGATCCGCATGTTGATGTCTTTCGACACCAGCACGACCTGGCGGTCGGGCCGGTCGCGCTGCAGCGCGCGCACGACGCCGAGGATCTGGTTGTCGGCCTTGCCCTCGGGCAAGCCTTCGACCGGCGCGATGTCGGCGAGCTTCGTCTGGAAGTACAGGCGGCCGAGCGCCTCGCGGCTGCCGAGGCGCGACAGCGGGATGCCGTCCGAGATCGGGCCGCCGTCGGCGACGAGCGCGTCGAGCGTGCGGCTGACCTGGCGAGCGTTACGCGCGACTTCGGACATCCCCTTCTTGTGGTTGTCGAGTTCCTCGAGCGTCATCATCGGCAGATAGACGTCGTGTTCCTCGAAGCGGAAGAGGCTGCTCGGGTCGTGCATCAACACGTTGGTGTCGAGCACGAACAGTTTCTGCAGTTCGGCTTCGGCGGGCTTGCGGCTGCGCGACTTCGTCGCGGCGCCGGCATCGCGCGCGGGCGCCGTGGCCGGTTTCCCGGCGGCCGGCTTGTCGTGGCGTGCCACGACCGGCGCCGCGGGTTCGGCGGGCGCCGGCATCGGCTGCAGCAGCGCGGCCGTCTGTTTGGTCTTGCGGCCGCGCGCGGGTGCGCTCGCGGCGTCGGGCGCCGAAGACGCGACGGCGCGCAGCGGCGCGGCCGTGTTCGCGGCTTCGATCATCGGTTGGGCCACGCTGGCCGGACCATAGTCACCGGCTGTGGATGCGTCCCCTTCGGCGGATTTCTTCGCGGCTTTCGCGGGCCGCGCTTTCGCCTTGTATTCGTCGGGCGGCAGCAGGCTGCCGAGCTTGCTGGGGGGAGTAGGCAAAGGCATGGTGTCCCTCGGGAGGAATCGTGTCGCATGGCGTGCGCCGCTGATCGCATCCTGCGTGACGTAGACGCATGCAGTTTGCGCGCGGTGGCGCACAGGAATTTCGTCTAGCCGGTTCGCCTAAGTGTCGATCAGCTCCTCGATGCGGTAAGGGCCGGACCGGGGAGGGCCGGCGCGCGTTCCATAAAAAAAGCCGCTGCCCCGTCGACAGGGACATGCGGCTCGGCTGATGCCGTCGTGATGCGCGTCAGGTGCCGGGAAGCATTGCAACGGGCACCGGCGCAGCTACGAGAAATATGGGGCGAACTGGCATTCATTGCGGCCCAATATAACGCGCCTCAAAGCGCTTGTACAGCCTTTAGCACGTCGTCCACGTGACCCGGCACCTTGATGCCGCGCCATGCCTGGCGAAGCACGCCGTCGGCGTCGAGCAGGAACGTCGAACGCTCGATTCCGCGCACTTCCTTGCCATACATTTTCTTCATCTTGATGACATCGAACAACGCGCACAGCGCTTCGTCGGCATCGGAGATCAGCGGGAACGGCAGTTCGAGCTTGGCCTTGAAATTGTCGTGCGAGCGCAGGCTGTCGCGCGACACGCCGATGACTTCCGCACCGGCCTTCTTGAACTTCGGATAGAGATCGCGGAACTGCAGCCCTTCGGTCGTGCAGCCCGGCGTGTTGTCCTTCGGATAGAAGTACAGCACGAGCTTCTTGCCCTTCAGGTCGGACAGCGAAATGTCGCCGCCCGTGGCCGGTGCGGTGAAATCGGGAACTTGACGGTCAACTTCGACAGACACGTGTTTCTCCTGTTGTTATGGAAGGGCGCCGCTGCGGCGGCGCGGTTCGGCGGGGCGTCGCGGCAGCGCGCCGCGGGGGCGGAGCGGCGACGCCGGCTCGCGTGCGAACTTCAGTCGGGCTGGACGATCAGTTCGCCGGAGCGGCCGGGGATTTCGCCCCACGTGACAGGGTACGATGGCAGCGAGTCGCGGTCCAGCGCCGCGTGGTAGTCGCCCATCGTCGCAAACGTGTGGCCTTGCGCACGCCAGCCGGCGAGCAGCTGTTCGAACACGGGCGCGAGTTTCTGCCCTTCCAGTTCCGCATGCAGCGTGAACACCTGGTCGTGCGGATTGGTTTCGGTGAACTTGAGGATGTGCGCGGCGACGTTGTGCGTGTCGACGCCGTCGATGCCGAGCACTTCGTCGAGCGTGGGCAGCGTGGTCGGCATCTGCACGTGCGACAGCGTGCGGCCGCCGACGACGGGCAGGTACGGCGAATGGCCGCGACCGTCGGACGCGTAGCGCATCCCCCATGCATCGATCTGCTCGAACGCGGCATCGTTCATCTGCCAGCCGGCCGCGCCGTGCGTGACGGGCGGCGCGCCGAAGATCTCGACGAAGCGCGCGTGACTCTTCTGCATTTCACGCGCGGTCCAGTCGCGATCGCGGACGCGCACGTTGTCCTGCCAGTACACGTGATCCCACGTGTGGATCCCGCATTCGAAGCCGACCTCGTGAATCGCGCGCATGTCGGCGATCGCACGGCGGCCGATGTCCGGGCCGGGCAGCAGCACGCCGTACATCAGCTGCTTCACGCCGTAGTGCTCGACCACCGACGTGCGCGACACCTTCTTCAGGAAGCCCGGGCGGAACACGCGCCGCAACGCCCAGCCGGTGTGATCCGGCCCGAGGCTGAAGAGGAAGGTCGCGCGCGCATTGAAGCGGTCGAAGATGCGCGCGAGGTTCGGCACGCCTTCGCGCGTGCCGCGCAGCGTGTCGACGTCGATCTTGAGGACGATACGAGCCAAGCGAACGTCCCGGTCAGCCTTGCTGTTCGACGAGCGCGCGCGCGTCGGCGACGTGGCCGCGATACGCTTCGAAGATGTTGCGCAGCGCGTCGTCGAACGTCGCCTGCGGCGCCCAGCCGAGCTCCTGCATCGTGTTGTCGATCTTCGGCACGCGGTTCTGCACGTCCTGGTAGCCGTTGCCGTAGTAGGCGCCGGACGTCGTTTCGACGAGCTTCACCTGCTTGGCCGAATCGGCGTACTCGGGGAATTCCGCGGCCAGTTCGAGCATCTTGTGCGCGAGTTCGCGAACCGAGAAGTTGTTCTTCGGATTCCCGATGTTGTAGATCTTGCCCGACGCGACGCCGTCCTTGTTCTCGATGATCTTCATCAGCGCGCTGATGCCGTCGCCGATATCGGTGAACGCGCGCTTTTGCGAGCCGCCGTCGACGAGGCTGATGTTCTCGCCGCGCACGATGTGGCCGAGGAACTGCGTGACCACGCGCGAGCTGCCTTCCTTCGGCGTGTAGATCGAGTCGAGGCCCGGGCCGATCCAGTTGAACGGGCGGAACAGCGTGAAGTTCAGGCCTTCCATCCCGTAGCCCCAGATCACGCGGTCCATCAGCTGCTTCGAGCACGCGTAGATCCAGCGCGGCTTGTTGATCGGGCCGTAGGTGAGCGCCGACGCGTCCGGGTCGAACTGCTCGTCCGAGCACATCCCGTAGACCTCGGAGGTCGACGGGAACACGAGGTGCTTGCCGTACTTGACGGCCGAGCGGACGATCGGCAGGTTCGCCTCGAAGTCGAGCTCGAACACGCGCAGCGGCTGCTGGACGTAGGTGGCCGGCGTGGCGATCGCGACGAGCGGCAGGATCACGTCGCACTTCTTCACGTGATACTCGACCCACTCCTTGTTGATCGTGATGTCGCCTTCGAAGAAATGCATCCGCTCGTGGTTGACGAGGTCGCCCAGCCGGTCGGTCTGCATGTCCATGCCGAACACTTCCCAATCGGTGGTTTCAAGAATGCGCTTCGACAGGTGATGGCCGATGAAGCCGTTCACACCCAGGATCAGGACTTTTTTTGCTTTCATGAATGACGGGAAGAATGAATGAACTGCGCGAATTCCGCGGGCGTCACGACGGTTTCGCTGCCGTCGCGCTGCTGCCGGAGCTCGAGAATGGATAGGGCGCGGCTGTCGCCGCAGACGCCGAATAGCGCATTATCGCTTACGTGCAGGCCGGGCGGCAAATCTGCCGCGGCGGCCGCTGCCGCGCTGCCGGGCGCCGCGAGGCGCGCGCGCGCGATCACGAAGCGGGCGCCGTCGATGTCCGTGAATGCGCCCGGATACGGGGGCGCGACCGCGCGCACCAGGTTGTAGACCTGCGCGGCCGGCTTCGACCAGTCGACGCGGCCGTCCTCGGGCTTGCGCCCGCCGTAGTAGCTGCCGGTCGCGAGATCGTTCGGCAGGTGCGACGCCTCGCCCGCGAGCAGCGCGGGCAGCACGCGCCACAGCGTCTGCTCGGCGGCCACCGTGACCTTGTCGAACACCTGCGCGGCCGTGTCGTCCGGCAGGATCGGCACCGCGGTCTGGCCGATGATCGCGCCCGCGTCCGGCTTGGCGGCCATCTCGTGCAGCGTCGCGCCGGTTTCGGTCTCGCCGTTCAGCACGGCCCAGTTGGTCGGTACCCGACCCCGGTATTTCGGCAGCAGCGAACCGTGCATGTTGTACGCGCCGCGCGGCGCGATCGCGAGCAGGTCGACCGGCAGCATGTGGCGGTAGTAGAACGAGAAGATGAAATCGGGCTGCGCGTCGGCCACCGCGCGGCGCAGCGCCGGATCGGCCGGATCGGCCGGCGTGACGACCGGAATGCCGTGCTCGGCCGCGACGGACGCGACGCTGCCGAACCAGATGTTCTCGTTCGGATTGTCCTCGTGCGTGACGACCAGCGCGACGTCGACGCCGCGCGCGAGCAGCACCTGCAGGCACCGCACGCCGACGTTGTGATATGCGAAGACGACCGCGCGCGGCTTCATTGCGCGGCTCCCGGGCGGTTCGCGGCGGCCGGCACCGGCGGCATGCCGTCGTGCTGCTCGAGCACGGCCTGGATCAGGTAGCGGGGACGCGCGCGCACCTGCTGGTAGATGCGGCCGACGTATTCGCCGAGCAGGCCGAGCGCGAAGATGATCACGCCGAGCAGGAAGAACGTGATCGCGAACAGCGTGAACACGCCTTGCACTTCCGCGCCGACGATGAAGCGGCGCACGAGCAGCAGCACGAACAGCGCGGCGGAGCCGAGCGACAGGATCACGCCGATGAACGACAGCCACTGCAGCGGCACGACCGAGAAGCCCGTCACGAGGTCGAAGTTCAGCCGGATCAGGCTGTACAGCGAGTACTTCGATTCGCCCGCGAAGCGTTCCTCGTGCGCGACCTCGATTTCGGTCGGGTTCTGCGCGAACGTGTACGCGAGCGCGGGGATGAACGTGTTGACTTCGCCGCACACGTTGATCGTGTCGATGATGCGGCGGCTGTACGCGCGCAGCATGCAGCCCTGGTCGGTCATCTTGATGCGCGTGATGCGCTCGCGCAGCCGGTTCATCATCTGCGACGCCTTGCGCCGCCACAGGCTGTCCTGGCGCTGCTTGCGGATCGAGCCGACGTAGTCGTAGCCCTCGCGCATCTTCGCGATCAGCTTGCCGATTTCCTCGGGCGGGTTCTGCAGGTCCGCGTCGAGCGTGATGACGATCTCGCCGCGCGACTGCGCGAAGCCCGCGAGGATCGCCATGTGCTGGCCGTAGTTGCCGTTGAGCAGCACGACGCGCGTCGTGTCGGGCCGGACGTGGAACTGATCGGCGAGCATCGCGGCCGAGCGGTCGCGGCTGCCGTCGTTGATCAGGATCACTTCGTACGACGTGTCGAGGGCGTCGAGCGCCGGATACAGCCGCGCGAACAGCGCGGCGAGACCGTCTTCCTCGTTGTACACGGGGATGATGACCGAGACTTCGGGCCGGCCGGTGTCCAGATGCGCGGCGCCCGGATGTCCGGCGCGTGCTTCAAGGTGACTCATGTACGCTTATTTTCCGTATTGTTCGCAAATCTGATTGACGGCGTCGACCACGCGACGCACGTCGCCTTCCGTCATCTGCGTAAACAGCGGCAGCGTGACGGTCGACGCGCCGTACCGTTCGGCGTGGGGGAACATGCCCTCCTTGAAACCGCGCGCACGGTACAGCGTGAAAAGATGGATCGCCGGGTAGTGGATGCCCGTGCCGATGCCGCGTTCCTTCATCTGCGCCATGAATTCGGCGCGCGTGATCGTCAGCCGCTCGAGCGGCAGCGTGACCAGGAACATGTGCCAGTTGCCGTTCTCGAATTCGGCGACGGGCAGGCCGACGCCGAGCTTCGCGGCCGCGCCGCCGTCGAACGCGGCGAAATACGCGCGCGCGAGTGCGCGGCGCTGCGCGGTGAAGCGCTCGAGGTGCGGCAACTGGCCGAGGCCGACGCGCGCGGCGACGTCGGTCAGGTTGTACTTGCCGCCGAGCACGTCGCAGTCCATTCCGTCGAAGCCGGTGCGCGTGATGCCCTGCAGTCGGTACTTCTGCGCGAGCACCGCTTCGTCCTCGTTGTTCAGCACGAGCGCGCCGCCTTCGATCGTCGTCAGGTTCTTGTTCGCGTGGAAGCTGAACGACACGAGGTCGCCGATCGCGCCGATGCGCCTGCCGTGCCACGTCGAGCCGAACGCCTGCGCGGCATCCTCGATCACGCGCAGCTTGTGCGCGCGGGCGATCGCGTACAGGCGGTCCATGTCGACCGGCAGGCCGGACAGGAACACGGGGATGATCGCCTTCGTGCGCGGCGTGATCGCCTGCTCGAGCTTGTCGAGGTCGATGTTGCGCGTGACGGGATCGATGTCCGCGAACACGGGCGTCGCGCCCGTTTCGATGATCACGTTGCTGGTCGAGACCCACGACGCCGGCGTCGTGATCACCTCGTCGCCGGGGCCGACGCCCGCGATGCGCAGGCCGATCTCGAGCGTGCAGGTGCCCGAATTGAATACGCGGACCGGACGGCCGCCGCAGTACTCGGACAGCGCCGCCTCGAATTTCTGGCACTGCGGGCCGGTGGTGATCCAGCCCGAGCGCAACACCTCGGCGACGCCCTGGATGGTTTCCTCGTCGATCTCGGGGCGGGTGAACGGCAGAAACGGGGCGGTAGTCTGGCTCATGAACGCGTTTGGCCTGTAATGGCGTGTAATAAAAGGGTCGGGCGATCCGCCCGAAACCGGCATTAAACACCGGTTGGCGGATTCGTACCGTGATTTTTTGTAGGCGGACGCTTAACGCCGCGCGCCGTGCTCAACTGCGCGCGAGCACGAGCACACCGATCAGGATGATGCCGATGCCGACGAGCCGCTGGACCGACAGCACCTCGCCGAACAGGTACCACGCCGCGAACGCGTTGACGACGTAGCCGAGCGACAGCATCGGGTACGCGATCGACACGTCGACCCGCGACAGCCCGACGATCCACACGACGACGCTCAGCACGTAGCAGCCGAGGCCGCCGATGATCGGCAACTGGGTCGCGATCTTCAGGCCGACCGGGATGATGTTCGCACGGCTGAATTCGAAGTGTCCTACGGCGTTGACGCCGGCTTTCAGCAGAAGTTGCGCACAGGCGTTGAGCATCACGCCGGTGATGATGCAGACGAACGAAACGGGGTTCATGCGGGAGGCGTCCTTACGATTGCGGTTTCTCGACGATCACGCGCCGGTTGTCGCGCGCGATCACGCGCATCGGCACGCCTTCCTTGACCAGCGCGTCGTACTGGCCGGGCGGCATGATCGCGAGCGCGTGGGTTTCCTGCTTCCAGCGCGTGATCCATTCGCCGACGGTCGGAATCCACTTGTTCGGCTCGACCGAGATCCCGAACGCGAGCTCGTCCTGGCGCTGCACCATGATCGTCGTGTGACCCATGTAGAACGGGAACGTGTGGTCGAGCATTTCGATCGAGTAGAACGGCGTGTCGGGCGGCAGCTTCGCCAGTTCGGCGCGCACGGCCGGCGCGAGCAGCGCGCCCGAGCTGTAGCGGCCGAACTCGTCGTGCCCGGTGCCGCCGATCGTGCCGAACACGAGCCATGCGGCGCCGAACGTGGCGAGCGCGGCGGCCACGCCCGCGCGACGGTTCAGCCACGCGGCCACGAGCGTCAGCGCGGCCGCGACCGCGAGGCCGGCGTACAGCCACATCTGGAACGCCCGGTACAGCGCGTTCGGCGTGCGGGCGTCGCCCTGGTACGCGAGGAAGACGATCCCGAACGCCGCGGCGACGAAAAACACGAGGTAGCCGAGCAGGTGGCGACGGAAGCGGTCGGCCGTCATCAGCGGCAGGTACGCGCCGATGATCAGCGCGAGCGCCGGCGCGACCGGCAGCACGTACGAGATCAGCTTCGAATGCGACGCGCTGAAGAACAGGAAGATGAACGCGCTCCAGATCAGCAGCACGAGCATCGGCGCGAAGCCGTTCGGCTGGCGCGGCATCCGCACCGCATGGCGGATGCTCTGCCACGCGACCGACAGCCACGGCAGGAAGCCGACCAGCAGCACGGGCACGAAGTAGTACAGCGGACCCGGGCGGTTCTGTTCCGGGGTCAGGTACCGGCGGAACTGCTGGACGATGAAGAAGAAGTTGAAGAACTCGGGGTTGCGCTGCTGGACGAGCACGAACCACGGCGTGACGATCGCGAAGAAGATCACGAGGCCGCTGACCAGGTACAGGCGCTTCCACAGCGCCCAGTCGCGCGCGATCAGCGTGTACAGCACGAGCACGGCGCCGGGCAGGATCAGGCCGACGAGGCCCTTGGACAGCACCGCGAACGCCATCGCGGCCCAGCACGCCCACATCCAGCCGCGCACCGCGGCCGGGCGCAGCCCGGGCCGCTGCGCGAGCAGCAGCGAGCAGAGCGACAGCGCCATCCAGAACGCGAGCCCCATGTCGAGCGCGTTGAAGTGGCCCATCAGGTTCCAGTACGGCGAGCTGGCCAGCACGACGGCGGCGAGGAAGCCCGACAGCGGGTTGAACAGGCGCGCGCCGGTGTAGCCGACGAGCAGCACGCCGGCGAAGCTGGCCACGGCGGTATAGAGGCGCGCCTGCCATTCGCCGATGCCGAACCACGCGAACGTCAGCGCGTTCAGCCAGGTCTGCAGCGGCGGCTTCTCGAAGTACTTGTAACCGTTGTAGCGCGGCGTGATCCAGTCGCCGGTGACGAACATCTCGCGCGCCATTTCCGCGTAGCGGCCTTCGTCGCTCGGGATCAGGTGGCGCAGCCCGAGCGGCGCGAACCAGACGATCGCGAGCGCGACGAGCAGGAGGACGAGCGTGATGCGATTGAGCGGTAGCCTCGACGGCGTATCGTTCATGGGTTTTCAGCCTGTTGGTTGTTGTGACGGGCCGCCGGCGGGTGGCGCCGGGGGCGGGCGGCCTGGCCGGGCCGATCGGGGGATCGACCCGCTGCGCCGGCCCGAGTTTTACCGCATCGGGGATTAACGTTCAATTAAGAGCGCGGCGGCGACTTTGCGGCCCTCGGCCATCAGGATGTTGTAGGTGCGGCAGGCGGCCTGGAAATCCATCGTTTCGACGCCGATCCGCTGCGCGGTGAGCGCCGCGACGAGCCGCGGGTGGGGGAAGCGCAGCCGCGCGCCGCTGCCGAAGATCACGAGCTCGGGCGTCGGCTCGAGCAGCATCGCGAAATGCTCGGGCGCGAGCGCGTCGAACGACGACACGGGCCAGGCCTGGACCGGCGCGCCGGGCAGCACGATGACGCTCGTTTCGTGGCGTTCGAGATTGACGTCGACATAATCGGGGCCGTAGCCGGTGACGGTGTTGAGCGCGCCGCTCGCGTCCTGGTGCAGTTTCAAATCGGTATTCCGCGGTTCCGTAGGGGAATGGATTGGCCGGGCCGTGCGGGCCCGGCTGGCCGGTTTCGCGCGCCCGGGCACGCGGGGACGCCTGACGGCGCGGGCCCGGCGCGGCTATGGTGCATTGCGAAAGTCGGCCAAAATCCGCTAAATTATAACTTTTTGGTCGCCCCCGGGCGCCACTTGCGTCGTGCGTCGCCACAAGCCGCGTCCGACCGCCGCTTTTTCCCAGTCTAGACAGCGCGCACAGACCGGCCGCTTTCCAGTTTTGATCCCGTCCCCCCGGCCGCAAGGCCAACCCAGGAACCGTGTCGTCGTGAAACCGATTCAGAAGTCGAACAAGCTGCTCAACGTCTGCTACGACATCCGTGGCCCGGTGCTCGAGCACGCGAAGCGCCTCGAGGAAGAAGGCCACCGCATCATCAAGCTGAACATCGGCAACCTCGCGCCGTTCGGTTTCGACGCGCCCGACGAGATCATCCAGGACATGATCCGCAACCTGCCGGCGTCGTCCGGCTATTCGGATTCGAAGGGCGTGTTCTCGGCGCGCAAGGCCGTGATGCACTACACGCAGGAAAAGGGCGTCGTCGGCGTCGGCCTCGACGACATCTACATCGGCAACGGCGCGTCCGAGCTGATCGTGATGGCGACCCAGGCGCTCCTGAACGACGGCGACGAAGTGCTGCTGCCCGCGCCCGACTACCCGCTGTGGACGGCGGCCGTGAGCCTGTCGGGCGGCACGCCGGTCCACTACGTGTGCGACGAGCAGAACGCGTGGATGCCCGATCTCGACGACATCCGCCGCAAGATCACGCCGAACACGAAGGCGATCGTCGTGATCAACCCGAACAATCCGACCGGCGCGCTTTATTCCGACGAATTGCTGCTGGAGCTGCTCGAGATCGCGCGCCAGCACGGGCTGATCGTGTTCGCCGACGAGGTCTACGACAAGATCGTCTACGACGGCCTCGAGCACACGGCGCTCGGTGCGCTGTCGGAGGACGTGATCACCGTCACGTTCAACAGCCTGTCGAAGAGCTATCGCTCGTGCGGCTACCGCGCGGGCTGGATGGCCGTGTCGGGCCTCGGCGGCGACAACCGCCGGCGCGCGAAGGATTACCTCGAGGGGCTCGGCATCCTGTCGTCGATGCGCCTGTGCGCGAACGTGCCCGGCCAGTTCGCGATCCAGACGGCGCTCGGCGGCTACCAGAGCATCAACGAGCTGATCGTGCCGAGCGGGCGCCTGTACAAGCAGCGCGAACTCGCGTATGACATGCTGACGTCGATCCCGGGCGTGACCTGCGTGAAACCGCAGGCCGCGCTGTACATGTTCCCGCGCCTCGACCCGAAGCTCTATCCGATCCAGAACGACCAGCAGTTCATTCTCGACCTGTTGCTCGAGGAGCGCGTGCTGCTCGTCCAGGGCACGGGTTTCAACTGGACGACGCCCGACCACTTCCGCGTGGTCTTCCTGCCGAACCTCGACGACCTGACCGATTCGATCAACCGGATCGCACGCTTCCTCGACGGCTACCGCAAGCGCCATTCGGTCTGAGCGGGCAGGACCACACGGAACTCACTACTTCTTACTCATCGATCACACGCAGCATGGAACCGATCAAAGTTGGCCTGTTGGGCTTCGGCACGGTGGGCAGCGGCACCTTCACGGTGCTGCGCCGCAACCAGGAAGAAATCAAGCGACGCGCGGGGCGCGGCATCGAGGTGGCGCGCATTGCCGTGCGCAACCCGGCCAAGGCGCAGGCTGCGCTCGGCGGTGACGCCGCCGCCGCGCAGATCACCGACGATTTCAACGCGGTCGTCGACGATCCGTCGATCGCGATCATCGCCGAGATGATCGGCGGCACGGGTATCGCGCGCGAGCTCGTGCTGCGCGCGATCGCGAACGGCAAGCACGTCGTGACGGCGAACAAGGCGCTGCTCGCGGTGCACGGCACCGAGATCTTCGAAGCCGCGCGCGAGAAGGGCGTGATGGTCGCGTTCGAGGCGGCCGTCGCCGGCGGCATCCCGATCATCAAGGCGCTGCGCGAAGGCCTGACCGCGAACCGCATCCAGTACATCGCCGGCATCATCAACGGCACGACCAACTACATCCTGTCGGAAATGCGCGACCGCGGGCTCGACTTCGCGACCGCGCTGAAGGCCGCGCAGGAGCTCGGCTACGCGGAAGCCGATCCGACCTTCGACATCGAAGGCGTCGACGCCGCGCACAAGGCGACGATCATGAGCGCGATCGCGTTCGGCGTGCCGGTGCAGTTCGACCGCGCGTACGTCGAGGGCATCAGCAAGCTCGACGCGACCGACATCCGCTACGCGGAGGAGCTCGGCTACCGGATCAAGCTGCTCGGCATCACGCGCCGCGCCGAAAACGGCATCGAGCTGCGCGTGCACCCGACGCTGATTCCGGAAAAGCGCCTGCTCGCGAACGTCGAGGGCGCGATGAACGCGGTCGTCGTGCACGGCGACGCAGTCGGCACGACGCTGTACTACGGCAAGGGCGCGGGCGCGGAGCCGACCGCGTCGGCCGTCGTCGCGGATCTCGTCGACGTCACGCGCCTGCACACGGCCGACCCCGAGCATCGCGTGCCGCATCTCGCGTTCCAGCCGGACAGCCTGTCGAACACGCCGATCTTGCCGATCGAGGAAGTGACGAGCGGCTACTACCTGCGCCTGCGCGTCGCCGACCAGACCGGCGTGCTCGCCGCGATTACGCGCATCCTCGCCGAATCGGGCATCTCGATCGACGCGCTGCTGCAGAAGGAATCGGAGCAGATCGACGGCGCGAACGGCGAGACCGACATCATCCTGATCACGCACGAGACGGTCGAGAAGAACGTCAACGCGGCGATCGCGCAGATCGAGAGCCTGGCGACGGTGGTCTCGAAGGTCACGAAGCTGCGCATGGAAGCGCTGAACTGAGCCGAGGACGACATGAACTACATTTCCACGCGCGGCGCCGGCATCGGCGAGCGCCATACGTTCTCCGACATCCTGCTCGGCGGTCTCGCGAAGGACGGCGGGCTCTACCTGCCTGCCGAGTATCCGAAGGTGTCGGCCGACGAGCTCGCGCGCTGGCGTACGCTGTCGTACGCGGATCTCGCGTTCGAGATCCTGTCGAAGTTCTGCGACGACGTGCCGGCCGACGACCTGCGCGCGATCACGCGCCGCACGTACACGGCCGCCGTGTACAGCAACACGCGCCACGGCGAGAACGCGTCCGACATCACGCCGCTGAAGACGCTCGGCACCGAGCACGGCGCGGCGCTGTCGCTGCTCGAACTGTCGAACGGCCCGACGCTCGCGTTCAAGGACATGGCGATGCAGCTGCTCGGCAACCTGTTCGAGTACACGCTCGCGAAGCACGGTGAAGCGCTGAACATCCTCGGCGCGACGTCGGGCGACACCGGCAGCGCGGCCGAGTACGCGATGCGCGGCAAGGCCGGCGTGCGCGTGTTCATGCTGTCGCCGCACAAGAAGATGAGCGCGTTCCAGACGGCGCAGATGTTCAGCCTGCAGGATCCGAACATCTTCAACCTCGCGGTCGAAGGCGTGTTCGACGATTGCCAGGACATCGTGAAGGCCGTGTCGAACGATCATGCATTCAAGGCGCAGCAGAAGATCGGCACCGTCAACTCGATCAACTGGGCGCGTGTCGTCGCGCAGGTCGTCTACTACTTCAAGGGCTACTTCGCGGCGACGCAGTCCAACGACGAGCGCGTGTCGTTCACGGTGCCGTCGGGCAACTTCGGCAACGTCTGCGCGGGCCACATCGCGCGGATGATGGGGCTGCCGATCGCGAAGCTGGTGGTCGCGACCAACGAAAACGACGTGCTCGACGAGTTCTTCCGCACGGGCGCGTATCGCGTGCGCAGCGCCGAGAACACCTATCACACGAGCAGCCCGAGCATGGACATCTCGAAGGCGTCGAACTTCGAGCGCTTCGTGTTCGACCTGCTCGGCCGCGATCCGGCCCGCGTGATGCAGCTGTTCCGCGACGTCGAGGAGAAGGGCGGCTTCGATCTCGCGGCGAGCGGCGATTTCGCGCGCGTCGCCGAATTCGGTTTCGTGTCGGGCCGCAGCAGCCACACCGACCGCATCGCGACGATCCGCGACGTGTTCTCGCGCTACGACACGATGATCGACACGCATACGGCCGACGGCGTGAAGGTCGCGCGCGAGCACCTGGAAGCCGGCGTGCCGATGGTCGTGCTCGAGACGGCGCAGCCGATCAAGTTCGGCGAGACGATCCGCGAAGCGCTCGACCGCGAAGCCGAGCGGCCGGCCGCATTCGACGGGCTCGAGGCGCTGCCGCAGCGCTTCGAGGTCGTGAAGGCCGACGCGCAGCAGGTGAAGGACTTCATCGCCGCCCATACGGGCGCATGACGCACGGCCGGGCCCGCAGGCCCGGCGGCGCAGGACGGCCGGAACGCCGATTCGTCGAACGGATCGGGGTTCCGGCCGTTTCGTTTGGTTCGCGGGCTCGGCATCCGGGCATCGTTCTCCGCGCGAAACAAGTGCCAGACCCGCGCGTTCGCGCCGATCACAGTCTTCGCATGCGCGCCATATCGCGCGTGCGCGTGACGGCGTCGCTACAATGACGGTTTGATTCCAACGATCCCCGATTCCATCGATGTCGAACCCGAATCCCGCGGCGCCGCGCGCGCCAATGCTGTCGACCGCCGAGGCGCTCGCCGCGCTGCTCGATGCCGCGAAGCCGCTGTCCGGCGCCGAAACCGTCGCCACGCTCGACGCGCTCGGCCGCGTGCTGGCGGCCGACGTCAGGTCGCCGCTCGACGTGCCGCCGATGCACACGAGCGCGATGGACGGCTATGCGGTGCGCGTCGCCGACCTGCTGCACGGCGATCGGCGGTTGCCGGTGTCGCAGCGCATTCCGGCTGGCCATCCGGCGCAACCGCTCGCGGCCGGCACGGCCGCGCGGATCTTCACCGGCGCGACGGTGCCGCCCGGCGCCGACGCGGTCGTGATGCAGGAGCAGGCGTCGGCCGACGGCGACGCGGTCGAGATCCTGCACACGCCGAAGGCCGGTGAATGGATCACCGCGCAGGGCGCGGACATCCGCCAGGGGGCGGTGATCCTGCCGGCCGGCACGCGGCTCACGCCGCAGGCGCTGGGTCTCGCCGCATCGGTCGGCTGCGCGCAGCTGTCGGTCGCGCGGCGGATTCGCGTGGCGGTGTTCTTCACCGGCGACGAACTGACGATGCCCGGCGAGCCGCTGAAACCCGGCGCGATCTACAACTCGAACCGCTTCACGCTGCGCGGGCTGCTGGAGCGGCTGGGCTGTCACGTGACCGACTACGGCATCGTGCCCGACTCGCTGGCCGCGACCCGCGACACGCTGCGGGAGGCCGCCCGCGATCACGACGTGATCCTGACGAGCGGCGGCGTGTCGGTCGGCGACGAGGATCACGTGAAGCCGGCCGTCGAGGCGGAAGGGCGGCTCGCGCTGTGGCAGATCGCGATGAAGCCCGGCAAGCCGCTCGCGTATGGTGCCGTGCGCCGCGGCGACGAGCGCGCCGACGCGCATTTCATCGGGCTGCCCGGCAACCCGGTCTCGAGCTTCGTCACGTTCCTGCTGTTCGTGCGGCCGTTCCTGCTGCGCCTGTCCGGCGTGCGCGACGTCGCGCCGCGCGCGTTGTCGCTGCGTGCCGATTTTTCGCAGAGCAAGGGCGACCGGCGCAACGAATTCCTGCGTGCGCGCGTGAATGCGGCCGGCGGCCTCGACCTGTTCCCGAACCAGAGCTCGGCCGTGCTCACGTCGACGGTCTGGGGCGACGGCCTGATCGACAATCCGCCGCAGCACGCGATCAGCGCCGGCGAGACCGTGCGTTTCATTCCGTTTTCCGAACTGCTGTCGTAACGCGGCGGCTTCCCGAACCATGAAGATTCAGCTGAAATTTTTTGCAAGCGTGCGCGAAGCGCTGGGCGTCGCCGATGAAGAAGCCAACGTACCGGACGGCGTGACGACCGTCGGTGACGTGCGCGCGTGGCTGCGCGTGCGCGGCGGCGCGTGGGCCGACACGCTCGCCGAAGGGCGCGCGTTGCGCATGGCGTGCAACCACGAGATGACCGATCCCGACACGCGGCTCACCGAAGGCTGCGAGGTCGCGTTCTTTCCGCCGGTGACGGGCGGTTGAGGGCCGGGCGATGGCAACGGTACGAGTCCAGACCGACGATTTCGATCTGAATGCCGAAGTGGCGGCATTGCGGGCGCGCAACCCGAAGATCGGTGCGGTCGCGTGCTTCGTCGGCACGGTGCGCGACCTGAACGAAGGCGAGTCGGTCGCCGCGATGGAGCTCGAGCACTATCCCGGAATGACCGAGAAGGCGCTCGAGAAGATCGCGGCCGAGGCCGGCCGGCGCTGGCCGGGCATCGACGTCGCGATCGTGCATCGCGTCGGCAGGCTGTTGCCGCTCGACCAGATCGTGATGGTCGCGACGGTCGCGTCGCACCGCGGCGATGCGTTTGCATCGTGCGAATTCGTGATGGATTACCTGAAGACCGAAGCGCCGTTCTGGAAGAAGGAAACGACGCCCGACGGCGAGCGCTGGGTCGATGCGCGCAGCACCGACGACGCCGCGCTCGCGCGCTGGGGCGTCGAGTCGGGCAACACGCGGCGCTGAGCGCGGCGCGCGAACGATGCGGCGATGTGCCGCATGCGCGCGAGCGCCGCGGGTGACGGGCGTTACGCGTCCGGGTCGACGCTGCGCCCGATGATCTTGGTCGGAAACGGCTCGCCGCGGGCCCGCGACGGCAACGCGTGCGGATCGTCGCCCGCGTCGCGACGGCGCGGCGCGATCGCGTCGAGCAGCGCCTGCTGCTCGGGCGGAATCTGGTAATCCCAGCCGAACCGGCTCAACTGCAGGCTCTGCGCGATCCGCAGCGCGGGCTCCATGAAACGGAGCGCCGCCGGCGGCGCGTAGCGCGCTTCGACGGTTTTCAGGAACAGCGACAGCCAGCGGCTGAAGTGGGCCGGCTCGATCCCGTCGAGCGGCTGGTGCGCCTGCTGCACGTTGCCGCGATAGCCCTTGGTGCCGAGCACGAGGCTCGACCAGAACGTCACCATCTTCGGCAGATGATCGTCCCAGCGGCCGGCCAGCTTCGCGTCGAACACGGGTCCGAGCAGCGGATCGGCGCGCACGCGGTCGTAGAACGCGTAGACGAGATCGCGGATGTTGTCTTCGGTCGGCTCGGCGTCGCGGGGGCGGGCCGGTGCGGATTCGGGCGAGGTGGGCAGGGCAGTCATGACGAAAATGGCCGGTGGATCGGGGCAGCGACGGCGCGGCGGCACGGGTGACGAGCAGGACGCCGGCCGGATTTTGACGCAAAATAGCGTCCAATAACCCCTGGAAAACGTGTAGATGTCACGCATCTTATTGCGCGCACGCGATCCCGGCAACCCGGGGCCGCGCAACGGCACCATCGATCGGCCCCTGCACGCATCGCGATCGGCTCGGTTCAGGTAATCGGGGCACGATCGATCTTTTCCGTATTCGCTCATGAGACTCACCGACTACACCGACTATTCGCTGCGCGTGATGCTGTACCTGGCCGTGCGCGGCGAGGGGCTCGCGACGATCCAGGAGATCTCGGACGCCTACGGCATCTCGAAGAACCATCTGATGAAAGTGGTGCAGCAGCTCGGCGAGCTGGGCTGGGTCGACACCGTTCGCGGCCGTAACGGCGGGTTGCGGCTGTTCGCCGATTCGCTGCAACTGACGGTCGGCCAGGTGGTGCGGGCGACCGAAAACGACTTCGCGCTGGTCGGTTGCTTTTCGCCCGACGACAGCGAGTCGCGCGGCTGCGTGATCGAGCCGCAGTGCCGGCTGAAGGGCGTGCTCGCGGCCGCGCGCGATGCCTTCTTCGCGGAGCTCGATCGTCACACGATCGGCGAACTGGCCGAGCCTGCGTCGCCGCTCGTGGCGCTGCTCGGCATTCGCCCGGTCGCGCTCGTGCGTGCGGCGCCGGAGCCGGACGAGGTGTCGGCGGCCGCCGAGCCGTCGTCCAAGGCCCACTGACACGCGGGCGCCGCCCATCCCGTCACGCCGCCGGCCGTTTTCAGGCGATCCGGCATTTTTTGCGCTGAATCAACCCGAATTTCGCTTGAAAGCCGCATAACCATCCTCATCTTGGTGTTAATCGAAAATTGGAGGTCTCGACTAAATGAGAATCGACAAGCTCACCACCAAGTTCCAGGAAGCACTCGCGGACGCGCAAAGCCTCGCGGCAGGCCGCGACAATCAATACATCGAACCCGTTCACGTCCTCGCGGCGCTGGTCGCGCAACAGGACGGCTCGGCCCGCTCGCTGATGTCGCGTGCGGGCGTGCACGTGCAGGCGCTGCAAGGCGCGCTGAACGAAGCCATCTCGCGCCTGCCGCAGGTGACGGGTACGGGCGGCGACATCCAGATCGGCCGTGAGTTGGCCGGGCTGCTGAACCAGGCCGACAAGGAAGCGCAGAAGCTCAACGACACGTTCATCGCGAGCGAGATGTTCCTGCTCGCGGTGTCCGACGACAAGGGCGATGCCGGCAAGCTCGCGCGTCAGCACGGCCTCACGCGCAAGGCGCTGGAAGCCGCGATCGCCGCGGTGCGCGGCGGCTCGCAGGTGCACAGCCAGGATGCGGAAAGCCAGCGCGAGGCGCTGAAGAAATACACGGTCGACCTGACCGAGCGCGCCCGCGCGGGCAAGCTCGATCCGGTGATCGGCCGCGACGACGAAATCCGCCGCTCGATCCAGATCCTGCAGCGCCGCACCAAGAACAACCCGGTGCTGATCGGCGAGCCGGGCGTCGGCAAGACGGCGATCGTCGAAGGGCTCGCGCAGCGGATCGTCAACGGCGAAGTGCCCGAGACGCTGAAGGGCAAGCGCGTGCTGTCGCTCGACATGGCCGCGCTGCTCGCCGGCGCGAAGTATCGCGGCGAGTTCGAGGAGCGCCTGAAGGCGGTGCTCAACGACATCGCGAAGGACGAAGGCCAGACGATCGTCTTCATCGACGAGATCCACACGATGGTCGGCGCGGGCAAGGCCGAAGGCGCGATGGACGCGGGCAACATGCTGAAGCCGGCGCTGTCGCGCGGCGAGCTGCACTGCATCGGCGCGACCACGCTCGACGAATACCGCAAGTACATCGAGAAGGACGCCGCGCTCGAGCGCCGCTTCCAGAAGGTGCTCGTCGACGAGCCGAGCGTCGAGGCGACGATCGCGATCCTGCGCGGGCTGCAGGAGAAGTACGAACTGCACCACGGCGTCGACATCACCGACCCGGCGATCGTCGCCGCGGCCGAGCTGTCGCACCGCTACATCACCGACCGCTTCCTGCCCGACAAGGCGATCGACCTGATCGACGAAGCCGCTTCGAAGATCAAGATGGAAATCGATTCGAAGCCCGAAGAGATGGACAAGCTCGACCGTCGTCTGATCCAGCTGAAGATCGAGCGCGAAGCCGTGAAGAAGGAGCAGGACGAAGCGTCGCAGAAGCGCCTGCAGCTGATCGAGGAAGAGATCGAACGCCTCGGCCGCGAATATGCGGACCTGGAAGAGATCTGGACCGCCGAGAAGGCCGCGGTGCAGGGCAGCGCGCAGCTCAAGGAAGAGATCGAGAAGGTGCGGGCGGACATCGCGCGCCTGCAGCGTGAAGGCAAGCTCGAGAAGGTCGCCGAGCTGCAGTACGGCAAGCTGCCGCAGCTCGAGTCGCAACTGAAGCAGGTCACGCAGGCCGAAGAGCAGGAGCAGCACAACCCGACGCGCCCGCGCCTGCTGCGCACGCAGGTCGGCGCCGAGGAAATCGCGGAAGTCGTGTCGCGTTCGACGGGGATTCCCGTGTCGCGGATGATGCAGGGCGAACGCGAGAAGCTGCTGCACATCGAGGAAAAGCTGCATGAGCGCGTGGTCGGCCAGGACGAGGCGATCAGCGCGGTGGCCGATGCGATCCGTCGGTCGCGCGCGGGTCTCGCCGATCCGAACCGTCCGTACGGCTCGTTCCTGTTCCTCGGCCCGACGGGGGTCGGCAAGACCGAGCTGTGCAAGGCGCTGGCGTCGTTCCTGTTCGATTCGGAAGAGCACCTGATCCGCATCGACATGAGCGAGTTCATGGAGAAGCACAGCGTCGCGCGGCTGATCGGCGCGCCGCCCGGCTATGTCGGCTACGAGGAAGGCGGCTACCTGACGGAAGCCGTGCGCCGCAAGCCGTACAGCGTGATCCTGCTCGACGAGATCGAGAAGGCGCATCCGGACGTGTTCAACGTGCTGCTGCAGGTGCTCGACGACGGCCGCATGACGGACGGGCAGGGGCGCACGGTCGACTTCAAGAACACGGTCATCGTGATGACGTCGAACCTCGGCTCGCAGGTGATCCAGGCCATGACCGGCTCGCCGCAGGACGAGATCAAGGACGCCGTGTGGCTCGAGGTGAAGCAGCATTTCCGCCCCGAGTTCCTGAACCGGATCGACGACGTCGTCGTGTTCCATGCGCTCGACCGCAGCAACATCGAGTCGATCGCGAAGATCCAGTTGGCGCGCCTGCACGACCGGCTTGCGAAGCTGGACATGGCGCTCGACGTGTCGCCCGCTGCGCTCGAACAGATCGCGAAGGTCGGCTACGATCCGGTGTTCGGTGCGCGGCCGCTGAAGCGCGCGATCCAGCAGGAGATCGAGAACCCGGTCGCGAAGCTGATCCTCGCCGGCCGCTTCGGTCCGAAGGACGTGATCCCGGTCGACGTCAACGACGGCCAGTTCGTGTTCGACCGCGTCGTGCACTGATCGCCTGCCATCGGCAGCGTGCCCGGTTCGCGCCGGGCGCGCAAAAACAAACACCCCGCCTCGGCGGGGTGTTTGCATATGGAGCGACCGAAACCGCTGCGCGGGATGTCGGCGCGCTGCGCGGCGGGCTTACGCCTGCTTGTTGCCGCCGAACATGCCGGCGAGTTGCGTCAGCGTGCCGAGCACGTTCGACGTGTCGACCTGGCCGCCGGCCGGCACTTCGCCGTTCGGCGTCGCGCCGTTGACGACGTGCGGCAGCACCTGCGCGAGGATCGACGACGCCTGCGACGGATCGATGCCGACCTTGCTCGCGAGCGAGCCGACGACGTCCGAGCCGAGCACGTTCTGCAGCGTATCGGCCGAGATCGGCTGGTTTTCGCCGGTGCCGACCCACGAACCGATGATCTCGCCGGCGCCGCCGGCCTTGAACTTCTCGATCAGCCCGTTCAGGCCGCCCGGCTGGTTGTTGATGAATTCGAGCGCGGTCGTGATCAGCGCGCTTTGGGAGTTGCCGCCGGCCTGGCCGCCGATCAGACCGCCAACGATGTCGAGGAGACCCATGGTTCTTCACCTTCACTGAAAAGGGCGCCGTGACGACGGCGCCCGTTGAACGAATGCCGCGCGCACGCCGTCGCGCGCGCGGCGCACATCAGGCGCCCGACGCCGCGGCGGCGGAGGCTGCCTTGTCCTTCTTGCTCTTCTTCTTCGAACCCTTCGTCGCCTTCGTGGACGACGCGGCCGCCGGTGCGCTCGCACCCGCGTCGGCGGATGCCGCCGCCGCCGCTGCCGCTTTTTCCTTCTTCGACGCACGCTTGGTCTTGGCCGGCTTGGCGGCCGCTTCCGGTGCGCTTGCCGTCGGCGCGGGCGCCGCGGTCGTCGTGCCGGCCGTCGCCGTCGTGGACGTCGACGCGGTGCCTGCCGACGTCGTGGTCGACGTGGTCGCGGACGTCGTCGCGGCCGGCTTCGACAGCTTCACGCCCTTCGGCGGCGTCGATGCGCCGCCGATCGTCAGGCCGTTTTCCTCGAGATGCCCGACCGACTTCGTGCCGAGGCCCTTCACGCGGTTCGCGAGATCGTCGGCGTCCTTGAACGGGCCGTTCTTGGTGCGTTCGTCGATGATCGCCTTCGACTTCACGGGCCCGAGCCCCTTCACGGATTCGAGCGCGGCCTGGTCAGCCGTGTTGACTTCGACGGCCGCGGCAAGGCCGGCGGCGAGCGACAGCGATAGCGCGACGAACAGCATCAGCAGCTTTTTCAGCATGGCAAAGGCTCCCTGGTTCTGACGGATGAATGGCTGTTGCAACGGATGACGACGCGCGAGGTGGCCGGGCGTCGCCGTTAAGCATAGGACAAATGCGTGCCCTTTTTAAGACAGGCTGACCGAATCTTGCTGAAGGCTTGCGGTGCTGTAAAGGCCGAAACCGGTGCCGGGGGCCGATTTTGACCATTCTTTACGGTGTCCGAGGGTGTGTCCCGGGAGAACGTCGCGCTGGCCGTCAGACAGGGCTTGACTTAGAGTGAACTCTAACTCCTAACCTCGTTCCTGCCATGTCGAAAACCGTATCCCAACCCTCCGCCGCCGGTCCGCTGACGATCGGGCAAGTCGCCGAACTGACGGGCGTGTCGACGCATACGTTGCGGTATTACGAGCAGGCCGGGCTGCTGCGCGCGATCTCGCGCACTGCGGCCGGGCACCGGCTCTATGCGCCGGCCGACCTTGACTGGCTGGCTTTCGTGATGCGCCTGAAGGCGACCGGCATGCCGATCGCGCAGATGCAGGCGTTCGCGGTGCTGCGCGAGCAGGGCGAGTCGACGTTCGGCGCGCGGCGCGACTTGCTGGTCGCGCATCGCGACGCGGTGCGCGCGCATATCGCGGAACTGCAGGCGAGCCTCGACGCGATCGGCGACAAGATCGCGTACTACGAGGCGCAGGAACGGGAAATGGAACGACGGGCGAATCCTTCTCACTCTTTACCGGAACAGGACGGACACGATGGAACGACTCGTTGAGGATCGCTACACGCGCGGCTGGAACAAGCTGAAGGAAATCGACGGCGAAGTGGGCGAGCGCGTGATCGCGGCGCTTGCGCCGATCGCACCGGACTTCGGACGGCTGCTGGTCGAATTCAGCTTCGGCGACATTTACAGCCGGCCGCAGCTCGACCTGAAGGCGCGCGAAATCGCGACGATCGCGGCGCTGGCCGCGCTCGGCAACGCACAGCCGCAACTGAAGGTGCATATCGAGGCCGCGCTGAACGTCGGCTGCACGCGCGACGAGATCGTCGAGGTGTTCATGCAGATGGCCGTGTATGCGGGGATGCCGGCTGCGCTCAACGCGCTGTTCGCCGCGCACGAGGTGTTCACGCGGCGCGACGCAGCGGCCGGCGTGGCAGACGACGCGAACGAAGCGGCCGGGCAGTCCGCATGACGGCGCGTGCGCCGGTGCGTCACGCGCGGTGCGGCGCGACGATCCGGTGCTTCGCGATGCGCCGGTACAGCGTCGCGCGCGAGATGCCGAGCGCCCGGGCGGCCGCGTCGGGCCGCCAGCGATGCGCGGTGAGCGCGGCGACGATGCGGCTGCGTTCATCGTCGGGCAGCGCGCCCGCCGGCGCGCCGCCGAGTTGCGCGGCGAGGTCGGCCGGCAGGTCGCGCCGCGTCACGCGCGCGGCGTCGCACACCGCGCACGCATAGCGCAGCACGTTGCGCAGTTGCCGCACGTTGCCCGGCCATGGGTAGGCGGCGAGCTGTTCGGCGAGCGTCGCGTCGAGCGTGAGCACGTGGCCGGTCGCCTGCGCTTCCTCGGCGAACACGGCGGCGATCACGTCGCGCACGTCCGCGCGTTCGCGCAGCGGCGGCAGGTCGAACGTCGCGCCGCTCAACCGGTAGTACAGATCCTCGCGGAACGTGCCGTCGGCCACCATCCGCGCGAGATCGCGGTGCGTCGCGCAGATCACGTCGAGATCGACGCGCACGGGCGTATCGCTGCCGAGCGGCACGACCTCGCCGTCGGCCAGCACGCGCAACAGGCGCGTCTGCAGCGCGAGCGGCATGTCGCCGATTTCATCGAGAAACAGCGTGCCGCCGTCGGCGAGCGCGATCTTGCCGCGCGCGCCGTGCTTGCGTGCGCCGGTGAATGCGCCGGCCGCGTAACCGAACAGTTCGCTCTCGATCAGCGCTTCGGGCAGCGCGCCGCAGTTGACGGCGACGAACGGCCGCGCGCGCCGCGCGCCGGCGTCGTGGATCGCGCGCGCGAATACTTCCTTGCCGGCGCCGGTCTCGCCGAGCACGAGAATCGGCAGCCGCTTGCTCGCGACGCGCAGCGCGAGTTCGGCCTGTTGCGCGATGCGCGGGTCGCTGCTGTGCAGGAACGGCGTCAGCGCGCCGACGTGACGCGGCGCGGCGCTGCCCGGGCGGCGCGATGCCGCGCCGGGCTCGCGGCCGGCGCGCCGTAGCGGCGCACGCAGCCGCG